>DYQT01000043.1 GCA_020719165.1 Draconibacterium orientale
TCCGAATCAATGGTTCCTTCAGGGATTGCACCACAATTTACCGCAATATACGGCCCATGCTTCCGCGCACTGAGCTGATGGATGATCTTTGGAAAAAACTCTTTTCCGGTTCCACTTTCTCCGCTGATGAGTACGGTAATGTCGGTTGCGGCAACCTGTCGGGCTATGTCTATTGCCCGGTCAAGTATAGGAGAGTTACCAATAATGCCAAAACGCTGTTTGATTGATTGAATATCCATTGGAAGCCTATCTGAGCATTGCATTAAAATTTGTGACCATAGCGCGTAGAATTTTCTCTACAACCTTTTCTATCTCATTATCCGTTAGTGTTTTATCCTCACTTTGGAGAACGAGGTTGATGGCATAGGATTTTTTTCCTGCAGCGATGTTTTCGCCTTCATACACATCGAATAAGCCTACCTTCTTCAGCAACTTTTTTTCGGTCTGAAATGCAACTTTTTCAATCTCCGCAAAGGTCACCTGCTTATCAACTAATAGCGCGAGGTCACGCCGAACCTCCGGAAACTTGGGGATTCCCTTAAATTGAATGCTATTGGCGGCAATGAGTGAAAACAAATAGTCCCAGTTTATTTCGGCAAAATAGACAGGTTGCCTGATGTCAAATATCTTTAAAACATGGTTGCTCAGCGAGCCAAGTGTCAGAACGACCTTCCCCTTGTGCTCATATTGCATACCATTTCCGAACACGACTGACTGAACCGGAGTGATCTGCCACAAATCAGGAGAGATGGCTAACCGTTTAAAAAAGCCTTCCACATACCCCGTCAGGTTGTAAAAATCAACAGGTGCATCAGCACTCTTCCAGTTTTCCGGCTGCAAACGGCCGGTAATGATCAATGCAAGGTGCTTTTCCTCATGGTATCCCCGAAGCGGCTCATTGTCAAAAGACCCTGCAGAATAAACCCGGCCAAATTCGAACAATTTCAAGTCCGAAATTTTCCGGTTCTGATTATAGACAACGCTTTCAAGCGCTCCGTAAAGCAGGGTTTGCCTCATGACATCAAGATCACGGCTGATCGGATTCAGAATTTTCACGGCATTCATCACCGGATAATCCTGGTTTTCTTCGTAATAGTGCGAGCGGGTAAGTGAGTTGCATATGATTTCAAAGAAACCATTAGAAGTAAGGTAATCAGAAACCAGATTCTGAACTTTTTCAGGGTCAGGTTTCAATGTATAGGAGATGGAAGTCCTGATCTCATCAGGAAGTTCAATGTTATTATATCCATAAACACGCAATATCTCTTCAACTACATCTGCTTCGCGGGTAACATCTACTTTATAGGCCGGAATTTCCAAAACAACACTTTGGTCCAACCTGTTTTCCTCAATGCTTACAATTCCAAGGTCGGTTAATATACGTTTTACAACATCATGGTTAAGGGACTTACCAATCAGGTTATTGAGCCTCTTAAATGAAAAATGAACAACACGGGGCGCCACTTTTGCCGGGAATACATCCACAATTTCAGATGAAATTTCGCCCCCTGCAATCTCCTTAATCATCATAGCGGCTCGTTTTAGTGCATATACTGTTATGTCGATATCGGCCCCACGCTCAAATCTGAAAGAGGCATCTGTTTGGAGTCCGTGAAATCTGGAACTTTTGCGAATATGAGCAGGATCAAAGTATGCACTTTCAATAAACACACTGGTAGTACTGGTCGTCACACCTGATTTTGCACCTCCAAAAACGCCGGCAATACACATAGGCTCTTGTGCATTACAGATCATCAGGTCGTTTTCCGACAATTCTCTTTCGACATGATCCAGGGTAACAAACTTCGTCCCCCTAGGGTGTTTTTTCACAACCA
Organism: Draconibacterium orientale; assembly: GCA_020719165.1. Taxonomy (GTDB): domain Bacteria; phylum Bacteroidota; class Bacteroidia; order Bacteroidales; family FEN-979; genus CAIVAT01. The sequence goes on from DYQT01000043.1 coordinate 1,836, forward strand.
CCCTATTACCATCGATCTGATTGCAGTCGAAGGCATGTAGCGGCTGTCCTACTTCCATCAGAACGAAATTGGTCACATCCACAATATTGTTGATCGGACGCAGTCCGATACCGGTTAACCGGTGCTTCAACCAATCAGGGGATTCGCCAACGCTAATTCCCGAAATGGTAATTCCGGAATACCGGGGGCAGGCTTCCGCGTCTTCGATGATCACTTCGACATGCCTGTTATCGTGGTCAACTTTAAAAGAGGAGACATTAGGAAGAACTATTTGGGAATTGTCGGTAGTCGGGGGTTCATCTCTGCCAAAACTATTCGCAACTGCAACCAGATCGCGCGCAACACCAACATGCGAGGCTGCATCCACCCTATTGGGCGTTAACCCGATTGTGAATATGTTATCCTCCTCCACTTTGAAATAATCACTCGCAGCCATCCCCACCGCTGCATCAGCATCCAGCACCATTATGCCATCATGAGAAGCTCCGATTCCAAGCTCATCTTCGGCACAAATCATCCCTTCAGAAACCTCTCCCCGTATTTTAGTTCGCTGCAAGGTTAACTCCTTGTCACCGAAGTACAAGGTTGTTCCGATGGTAGCAACTGCAACTTTCTGCCCCCTGGCTACATTGTTGGCTCCGCAAACGATATGCAGGATTTTTTCTGATCCGACATCAACAGTTGTGATGCTCAAATGGTCGGAATTGGGATGTTTTTCGCAAGTCAGCACTTCACCAATAACAACCCCTTTTAATCCGCCTTTAATACTTTGAACCACCTCCTGCCCTTCTACTTCAAGTCCGCAGCCGGTTAGCATTTCCGCCACCTTGTCAGGTGAGAGATCAAGGTTATGATACTGTTTTAGCCAGTTATAGGAAATTTTCATTTTTCAAATGAATTAAAAGGGCAAAATTAGCAATAAAAATGGTTCTATTATGAGATTAGCCCCCAATTTTGCTGCTTCAGGTCCATAGCGAGCAGATGTTGTGCCAGAATGTCATTGTTTTCGTTCGTCAGACCGGGATCCTTTCCGATAATTTCCGAAGCGATGTTTCTGGCATATTTCAATATTTTTTCATCTTTAACAATATCAGCGATTCGCAAATCAATTATTCCACTTTGCTGCGTCCCCTGAAGATCGCCTGGCCCTCGAAGTTGCAGGTCGGTTTCGGCAATTTCGAAACCATCGTTCGTACGCACCATGGTGGAAATTCGTTTTCGGGCATCAGCTGAAAGTTCATAGCCGCTGAGCAGAATACAATATGACTGATCACCTCCCCTTCCAACACGCCCTCTCAATTGGTGAAGCTGGGAAAGACCATACCTCTCGGCGTTTTCAATAACCATTACAGATGCATTGGGAACATCAACGCCGACTTCGATCACCGTTGTTGCAACCATTATCTGCGTATGTTTTTCGACAAAATTTTTCATCTCATCGTCCTTTTGTTGCTGTTTCATTTTCCCATGAACCATGCTCACTGCATACTGAGGTGATGGAAATTCCTGAATGACAGCCTGATAACCATCAATCAAATTCTTAAGATCCAGTTTCTCTGATTCTTTGATCAGGGGGAACACGATATACACCTGGCGGCCTTCATGTACCTTCTCGCGGATAAACTTGAAAACCTTCCCCCGGTCCGGTTCATAAAAATGCCTTGTTACAATCGATTTTCTTCCGGGAGGAAGCTCATCAATCACGGAGGTATCAAGATCTCCGTATAAAGTCATGGCCAGTGTACGCGGAATCGGAGTGGCCGTCATGACAAGAATATGGGGAGTCACCACATTCTTTTCCCACAATTTTGCCCGTTGTGCCACCCCGAAGCGATGCTGTTCATCAATAACAACCAGCCCAAGATGATTAAATTTCACCTTTTCCTCAATCAGGGCATGTGTGCCAATAAGCAAATGCACCTCCCCGCTTTGCAATCCATTCTGGATTATGCGCCTCTCGGCCGGCCTGGTTGACCCGGTGAGTAATTTAACCATAACATCTAACCCTTTCAGCATGCCAGAGATTGTTTTAAAATGCTGCTTGGCAAGGATTTCAGTCGGAGCCATCAGGCAACTCTGAAATTGATTATCCAGGGCAATAAGCATCGTCATGAGTGCAACCAGCGTTTTTCCGCTTCCCACATCTCCCTGCAGAAGTCGGTTCATCTGATTTCCTGAACCGAGATCGGCCCGAATCTCTTTTATGACACGCTTTTGTGCACTGGTAAGTTGAAAAGTAAGATGGTGGTGATAAAACTGATTGACATAATTGCCTATTTTCAAAAACCTGTGCCCATCATGCTTTTGCAAACGGCCATAGCGTTGTTTTGCAAGTCGAAGCTGGATGTAAAACAACTCCTCAAACTTCAAACGCGCCTGTGCTTTTTGAAGTAAGTCAGGACTTTGGGGAAAATGAATATTGACAAAAGCCTTCTGCCGGTTTAGAAGACGGAGTCGGTTAACGATTTCTGGTGTGAGGCTTTCAGGCATGATGAATTTCTCATTCAGCAGAATTGTCTTTACAAGTTTCCCAATACCTTTATGATCCAACCCTTTAAGCTTCAATTTTTCAGTAGAGTTATAAATTGGTCTGATGACTTCATTCAGTGGCAAGGGTTGGGTAGTGGGAATTTCAAGTTCGGGATGAGAGATACTCCACCGACCGTTAAAAATTGCGGGCTTGCCAAATATCACGTATTCCTGTTGGGGCGAAAGCATTTCAAGTATCCATTTCACCCCCTGAAACCAAACCAGTTCAATTTCTCCGCTGTTATCGCGCGCAGTGGCCATCAACCGCTGACGGTGCGGAGATCCTGCCGTTTGAATGTGTACAATCCTGGCCTTCAGCTGCACAAATGAATTCTCATCCCTTATTTCAGCAATCTGGTGAAACTTACTGCGGTCAACATAGCGAAAAGGGAACAAAGTAAGCAAATCTCCGACAGTAAAAATCCCCAACTCTTTTTTGAGCAATTCAGCCCGTGTCGGGCCAACTCCTTTAAGATAGGCTATCGGGGTTTCGAGAAATGGTGTACTCATACTTTCTAAACAGTCCAATCCTCACAAAGGTAAAGAATTTGGGTCAGTTGCAAAGAAAATGGCAGATCATCATGAAAGGCAAAGGCTGTTTCAAATCAATGAAACAGCCTTCACCATAATTCCTATCTGAAAATTTCAGGTAATCAGCTACCTGTTTAATACTCCCAAAGATTTGACTCAAACTCAAAAAGGGCACTCTTCGCCTTTTCTGCTTCAAGGAGTGCATCTACGTTTTTCGCATACATACCAATGGAACGATTATATACATTTTCCTCCTTCGTAATGTAGCTTGCAAACATACGCTTCATGAACACATCGTCGTAAGTCATTCTACCGGCAACACCGTTTTTCAGGTTAAACATCTCGTTTTTTGCAAATACAGGCCTGCACTCAGGGAAATAGACCCAGAACAATTGCTGCTCCCCCATTGGCATACCTTTAACAATTTTTGGAATAGAAATAGATATTCCCAAAATCCGCACTTCAAAAAGGGAGCGTTGACGGTCAAAATAGTAATCCTCTTTTATGTAAATTTTTTTCACATCAGCGGATTCGAAACTGACACTTTTTTTCATCCAAACCAAACTGTCTTCATTTTCGAGAGAGGGTTCCTGCGTACTGTCAACCTTTTCAACCCTGTCCTTTACCTCTTTCGGAGTCATTGGTGAGGTAAACTGGTCATCGATATCAGCATTGTAGGCCGTAATGGTACCATCTATCACCACCGCATCCCACAAAATTTGTGCAAACGACTTCCATTTACTCTGCGGGGTTTCGGGAAAATAGAAAGTCTGGTTCATCTTTTCCCGCATGTCGATGGTTCTCCATATCCGTTTCGACCATACCACATCCGCCTCTCTGAGATAGGAGTACGGAATGGGAGGAACCTCGGAAATCGTTTCCCGATCATACACGCCATCGCGTGGCGTTGCATCGAGTATCGGCTGCCCGAAAGTCACCAACGGGAAAGCAGACCCCAGCAACACGATCATTAAAATCAGTAACCTCTTCATAATTCACTAATTTAATTTGTGGTTAAAAACACAACTAGTTAATCTGATAGGTGATGGAATTACTCAGATCCCTGATTCCGTCAGGAGCCTTAACCTTGATTTCGGTAATTAATATTGTTTGACCTTTTCGGGCCTTCCTAATATGATTCACCATATCCGGTGTCAGAGTATTTCCTTTAGCTTTCAGGTTAACGAATTTATTATCAGCATCTGTGGTATTAAACGTGTAGGCCACAACTGAATAGGTGGCCGGCAGATCAAAACCCTCCGGGCGAATTGCATAAATCCCGGGATTGCTGATAAGCAAATTTTTATTTACAAAAATATCCTTTACCATCCCAATATATAACTTTGGCTCAGGTATTGACTTCAACCTGAATTTTTCCGATCCGAGAACCACCCTGCTGCCGCCATAGGTAGCGCTAACGGTGACAACAACTTTGGTTGGACCGCCGGATAATTGGGCAGGAATATTGACAACATAATTTGAATCCGTTTTGGTTACAGTTCCCACGGGCGCGATATCAACTTTGATATCGGTACCACCACCGGGTACAACAACCTTTAACGGGTTGGGAACCCCACGGTAAAAGACGAGCATTTGGGAGGGAGAGATGGAGACAGCCATTTTCTCAACCACATATTCGGCAGTGAAACCATAATCTTGCTTTTGTCCGTTGGGATCAAGCACAGAAAGAAATCCTGCATATTTTTGCAATCCGACACCGCCTGCAGGAAGAGTGAGTTTTACCACGCCATCGGGTCCTTCAATCGAAGTCGCATTGGCAGAATTGGCCGCAGTAAGTGTGTCGGCTCCGAGCGCATATTTCCCGGTTATTTTTCCAGTTGATTCATACGCGGCGACAATAATTTCAGCATTGTACGATCCACCTGAAAATACAAATCTGCTTTCAGGAATTACCTTGGCTCTGATTTTGTCAAACTTGAAATCCTCAGCACTTACCGAAGAAGCGATGCTGCTGACAACATCAAATTCGGCATTGTAAACTTCAGCCTTAATTTTATTCAGGATGGTGACTGTTGCAGCAAGAATGGTGTGATAGAAATTATGTTGAATCCAGTTTTGTTTCTCTCTGGAGGCATTTTGATATAAACCCTCTGTCTCAAGGCCCATTTTTATGGAATTCCTGTATCGGGGTTCAACAAGCTCCAGCATTTTCTTTTTATAATCCTCCAGCTTCTTTTTAAGGATCTTACCTTCACCACTGGATCCATCATCGGAGGTTCCCATGAAAAAATTGGTAGGGTCATTGTAGTTATCTACCTTTTTTGCGCGGCTTAGGGGTAAATTTCTGGCAGAATCCAAATTGGGCAGCCCCTCGGTGCGCATGATAACCGTAAACTTGATGCTGTCAATATATTTCTCAAGATCGTTTGATAATTGGCGCGCTTTGACTGCTTTTTCCCAGAAAGGCCCTACTTTGCCGGGATTGGACTTGTACTGACTTTCAAATTTGGAATAGGTGTTGCTAAGTTTCTTGGAAAAGTTTTCATTGGTAACTTCCATACTCTCATTCACAACGATGAACGCGTCAAGAATTTCTTTCGAGACGTTCAGAGCGAGCAATGCTGTAAGAACGAGATACATCATCCCGATCATCTTTTGCCTCGGTGTCTCTTTATATCCAGCCATTTAGTTATATATTATTTAAATACAAATAAATCCGAAATTATTTTCCGCCAATGCTCATTGCCGAAAGCATGTTGCCGTAAACCTTATTCAAAGCGGCAATGTTTTTGGTGAGGTTATCCACCTCCATTTTGAATTTTTCGGTATTGGCAATGGACTCAGAGAGGTTCACCGAAAATTTGTTTATCACGGTGTTGAACTTATTTGTATTTTCCATTTGCTGGTTCGAACCCTGCAGGTGCAGTTCATAAAGGGCGTTGAGGGCCGAAAGGTTGGTAGAAATCCGCTGGAGTTCCTTGTTGTAAGCGTTTCCACCTGTTGCAGATTCATTTATAGTTTCAGCTGTTCGTGACAGCAGAGTCGCTGATTCATTATACTTTTCAATAAACTTATTGGCTGCAGTAGCCGCGTTTACAATACTGGCTGAAAAGGCCTTATTGGCATTCACATCCTCTTTCAGGGAATCGCTCACTTCGGCATACATGGTTGAAAGGGTTGCAGCGCTGCGTGCTGTAGATTTGATGTGAGTGAGTTGTTCGGAAGAGGCCTGTACATTCTGATCAAGGGATTGAGCCGTTTTGCGATACGATTCGTTTAAGATCGTTGCTGATTCAGTGGCGGTTTTCATCGTGCTCACATACCGGTCGTTGGCCAAAGAGGCATCGGCAACATTCGACAATTTACGGGTGGTATCAGCAAGGTTTGTCAATCCGGCACCCAGGCTTGAAATCAGTTCAGGACCTATTTTTGCTTTTTCCAGCATGTCGTCAAGTTTCTGGGTCGTAGAGTCCTTTCTATCGAAATCAGCTAACTTTTGACCCTCTAATGGCCTGTTATCTTCATCGAGCTGCTCATAAACCAAAGCCCAGTTGAACTCTTTATGGGGCTTTTCAAATGCTGAGAAAAAAAAGATAACAGCCTCTGTAACCAAACCAACACCGAGCATGACATCAGCGCCATAAATATGGGTAATTTTGAATAATGCACCTATAATAACAATAGAGGCACCAACTCCATATAATTTTGACATTAAGTTCTTATACCCGTCTGTTTTTACAAAATCGGGTGATTTAGTGAGAAAATCAAAAATTGCCATAACTTGAAAGGATTAATTATTAATAAAATAGCTTAGCTGAGTTGTTATCTGTAAACTTTAGATGCTCTTGATGGATTATCATCACGCTGGCGACCCAGATAACTCTGAACACACCGAAATCCAATATAGCATTTGGCAGTATCCTGATATTCATAGGCACGTGTGGAAACACGGAGGAAATAAGCAACATCCTTCCATGAGCCGCCCCTGGTTACCTTCCTCTTTAAGGCAGGATCATCCGTATCCTTTGCATTGTATTTATAATCAGGATTCAGGTCCCAGGAAAAGTTATATGATGAAGGGTGAAAAGCTGTAATTGTCCATTCGGCGACATTTCCTGCCATATCATACAATCCATAATCGTTTGCGGGATAATGTGCAACAATAACCGTAGTTGCACCTCCATCGGCAATGTAATCGCCGCGCATGGGTTTAAAGTTCGCAAGGAAACATCCTTTATCGTTACGGGTATAAGGGCCACCCCATGGATAGGGGTTTCCATCGTAACCTCCACGGGCAGCCCATTCCCATTCACCTTCGGTAGGCAAACGGAAATCGCTGATAAATGTCTCACCTTTTTTTCCGTTGAGTGAAGTGTTTTTCAGTTGTGTGCGCCAGATACAGAATGCATTGGCCTGTTTCCAGTTTACTCCCACAACCGGGTAGTTGTCGTAGGCCGGATGCCAGAAATATTTTTCAGTACTCGGGTCATTAAATGAATAGGCGTAATCATGAATCCAGCAAAGCGTATCGGGAAATACATTAATTACCTCAGAACGAACAAATACAGAACGATTTTCAAACCCCTGCTTGCGATTCGCCCAAGCGGCATTTTTCGGATCTGCCGGCGTGCTATAATCTTTTTGGGAGGCCGACTTCAAATCAATAAAGTAATACCCATAAAAGAGTTTACGGGTGTCAACCTCCGCTCTCCCATAATAGCGCTGATCTGCAGGCAGCGCCATTTCTTCAATGGCCGTTTTAACCGGCTCAGAGTTCATTTTAAGTTTTTCCTTCTTATTTTTATAAATTGAGTCATTGGTGTTGGTCACCAAAATTTCACGCAAAATGGAATCGCGCACCCATTCAACGAATTGGCGGTATTCATTGTTTGTTATTTCGGTTTGATCCATGTAAAATGCCTGAATCGTAACCGTTTTAGGGTTATTCAACTGTGCATATGGCATATCTTCATCGCTGACACCCATGGTGTAAGAACCCATCGGGACGTAAACCATGCCAAAAGGATCCGGTGCATAGTATCGCTTTCGGTTTTTGACTCCCGTAAGCTCACCATTTCCCGAGTTACCGCAGCTACTTAGAAAGATGAGCAGTGCGGAATAAATGAGCAGTTTTTTCATTTGTTGGCAGATTAATAGATGAAAAATAACGCTACGTATTGAGGTTTATTATGTTAATATATAGTTTTTCAAAACAAAAGGGCAAAATTACACTTTTTCTTCTACAAGAAACGTGTATTCCTGTAACTTTTCCTGAATTTATCTGTGTCGATTTTAAAACAGTAATTAACCATGATTTCCAAACCACCACTATTATACTTAGTCATGGAGGAGGTGCTTATATCATATGCAACTCCAATGCGCAGACCTTTGATTACAACCCCTGCCAGAACCGACACAGCGTCCTGAAAACGATAACCAAGCCCACCGTAAAACTTGTTGTTATACATCACCAATGCACTGGCATTAAACTGCAACACTGCGCCATCGTATAAAAATTGGGCTGATGGAAGTATCTCAAAAAGCGGATGGTCCGGGATTGTCCATTGGTACCCCCCGTTTAGATAATAGGTGCGACGCATTTGGTAAGAGGTCTTTTTTCCTTTTGTTTGAAGGATATTTTCGGCAGATAATCCGATATAATAATTATCGGGCACCTTATAAAAAACACCAAGCCCGAAATCAAAAGCCATGTCATTCTTTTTTCCTTCAAGTTGCCCCAAAACAGGATCATCCTTATCAATCGGATTAAATTTTGATGCATCGTAACTGATGTTCAACAAACTTCCCTGCAATCCGAACGATAAGTCACCCGACCCTGCCTCCATCTTATAGGCATAGCCGAGTTTTACCACAATATTCTTGAACGCACCAATCTGATCCTGCGAAATTGAGCCACCAACTCCGCCGTGCAGTATCCTGATGGGAGAATCTGCAGATAATAAAAATGTTTGCGGCACTGATTTATTCCCATCGGAATCCTTCCATCCAATCCATTGCTGGCGAACCAGTCCTGTAACGCAAATACCGCCACTGCTGCCGGCAAATGCCGGATTAGTTGCCATATTGGTAAACATATAGTGCGTAATGAGCGTTGGCTGTTGCGCTTGTGTGGAAACAGCAGCCAACATAGCACAAAGGATAATAAGCGATAAAAATCCTAATCTTAGATTATTATAAATTGGGGTTATAAGCAACGTTAAAAGAGGGTTGAAAGGTTCATTTAAAAATCGGGATAAAAGTACAGATTTTTTTGTTATTCCCACCATGTCGAGGCCAATTTAAACTCGGTCAAAGCAATGGATTCATCCAGTCAGGTGCTTCCAGCGTATTTATACCAGGTTTTAATCAATTTGTTACATTCTTTAACGCAAATTCAATGCTTGCATTGTGTTACAAACAAATATCTTTGTAATCCGATTTACCATTCACCTTAGATAAATGAATATGTCTGCTTTTCTCATTAAGGAAAAACCCTTCTCCCGGAAGTGGTTCCTGTCGTATAGCCTGATTACCGTTGGAGCATTTATTCTGGCCACAAGCTTTGTGTTATTCATTACGCCTTATAAGATTGTACCTGGCGGAGTATATGGAATTTCAATCGTATTGCACTATTTGCTGGGAACACCTGTCGGGCTTGTTGCACTATGTTTTGACGTTCCGCTAACTTTGCTGGGTATTAAATTTTTAGGCCCGCGGTTTGGAATGAAAACTGTTGTCGGATTTTCTCTTACGGCGCTTTTTACCGATACCCTGACCCTTTTCTGGGGATTTAAACCTTTGGTGGAGGGAGATGCACTCCTGTCATCTATTTTTGGCGGAGTATTAGCGGGGTTGGGACTTGGTTTGATTTTTAAAGCCAAAGCCACATCCGGAGGAAGCGATATTGTTGCCATGATCCTTGCAAAATACACCAGGCTTCCGTTGGGAATCCTGATGATTTATGTCGATTCGGCCATTGTGCTTATCGGGTTGGCTGTATTTCGCGATTGGAAAATTCCTCTTTATTCCTGGATTGTGATTTTTATCACCGGAAAAGTAATTGATGTAGTGCTTGAAGGGATGAGCCACGATAAAAGTGTGTTTATCATATCAGATAAATACGAGGAGATTCGGGATAAAATCATTAACAATCTCGACCGCGGCGGAACCTACATTGACGGGAAAGGGATGTATAACAATGCCGAACGCCGCATGATCCATACCGTTGTGAGCCGCCGCGAATTGGGTCTTCTTGAGGAATACATTCATGAAATCGACCCGAAAGCCTTCCTTACCATAACTGATGCAACAGAGATTCTGGGCGAAGGGTTTAAATCATTGGACGAAAAGGTTACCAAATAGCAGGTGAATATCTCCTGTGCCGCAGGCACAATACAATTATGTACTGTCTCTGAATCAGTTTCTGAACAATTTCATGATGTCCTGTCCATTGGCAAAAATCAGGAGTCCGAAAAGAATGACCATTCCTACAATTTGTGCATATTCCATAAATTTATCACTCGGCTTGCGTCTGAAAATAATTTCATAGAGTAAAAACATCACGTGCCCTCCATCCAGCGCCGGAATTGGTAAAACATTCAGAATGGCAAGCATGATGGAGAGAAAAGCGGTCAGAGACCAAAATGCTCCCCAGTCCCATGTTGATGGAAAAATATTGCCGATGGTGATAAACCCTCCGACCGATTCATAGGCTTTTTCTTGTGAAAAAAGCAACTTTATAGATTTAATATAGTTACCTGCCTGATCGAATGTTTTTGCCATTCCGGCCGGTATTGCCGTTAGAATGTTGTAGCTCTTTTCCCTGAAGGTGAAATAATTTGCGGGTCCCTTGGGATAAACGCCAATCAAACCTGCTTCGGGCACATTTACTGCAAGGCGAACGGTATCTTTGCCGCGAAGAACCATTACCTCTGCGGTTTTGTTCTTGTATTTACCAACAGTTGCCTTAAAAAGATCAAAATAGAGCAGAATCGAGTCGTTCAATCCGATAATTTTATCATTGATTTTCATTCCGGCGGCCTCCGCAGGAGATCCTACCGTAAATTTTCCGGCTTCAAACGGAAATCTGACGGCAATGAAATCCGGTGACTTCTGTTTTATCAGCGTGCTGATAAAGTCATTCGGAATTTTAACATCCATTGTCTGACCATCACGCTCGACCTGCAATGATTTAGCCTCCTCAAGAATGATGGTTTTGGGGATGGCTGCAAAATCCTCCACAACTTTATGATCAACTGAAAGAATTTTGTCTCCGTTGCGCAAGCCCATCTGATAACCCAGAGAATCTACAGAAATACCATATTTCACCTCTGATGCGGGCAAATATTGCTCTCCCCATACCGTAAGCATAATGATATATATGAATATTGCCAGCAGGATGTTCACCGTTACACCACCCAACATAACGATGAGGCGTTGCCATGCAGGTTTGGAGCGCAGTTCCCAGGGCTGGGCCGGCTGCTTCATCTGCTCCTTGTCCATCGATTCGTCGATCATACCCGAAATTTTGACATAGCCACCCAGCGGAATCCAACCTATACCATATTCAGTATCCCCTTTTTTAAATTTAAACAGCGAAAACCACGGGTCAAAAAAGAGATAAAACTTTTCAACCCGAATTTTAAAAATACGAGCGGCAATATAATGGCCAAACTCGTGAAATATCACAAGAATAGACAAACTGAGCAATAACTGAATGACTTTTATTAAAATTTCCATGCGATGTTCAGGATTACAAATTAGTACTGTTTGAGTTGAAGAATAAATTCGTCGGCCCGGGCCATCGTTTCATGATGAGAGCCGACATAATCGTCATATTGAGGATTTCCCAAAAAAGAGACTGTTGCCATACAATGTTCGATAACTTCCGAAATGGCCAGAAAACTAATTCTGTCATTCAGGAAAGCGCTGACTGCTATTTCGTTGGCAGCATTCAAAATGCATGGCATATTTCCGCCCTGCTCAAGGGCTGCATATGCCAGCGACAAATTTCTGAATACAGTATAGTCGGGGGCACTGAATGTTAGTGTCGGGTGGTTGGCAAAGTTAAACCGGGGAAGATCGGAGTTCACCCTATTCGGATAGGTAAGGGCATATAAAATAGGAAGCTTCATGTCGGGCAGTCCCATTTGGGCTTTCATCGAACCATCGATAAACTGAACCATCGAATGTATAACCGACTGTGGATGCACAACCACACTGATTTGTTCAGGTTTGAGGTTAAACAGCCATTTTGCTTCAATTACTTCCAAACCTTTGTTCATCATTGAAGCTGAATCAATCGTGATTTTATGCCCCATTTTCCAATTCGGATGATGCAAGGCTGCCTCTTTGGTTATTCCGGACATTTGCTCTATTGTTTTTCCAAAGAACGGACCGCCTGATGCAGTAAGATAAATTTTCTCGACACTTCCGGGCTGTTCACCTGCAAGGCATTGAAATATAGCAGAATGCTCTGAATCTACCGGCAGAATAGGAACGTGATACCGTCGTGCTTCTGCCATTACCAGGTCGCCGGCTATGACCAAAGTTTCCTTGTTGGCAAGGGCAATTTGTTTACCCGCTTTAATTGCATTGAGTGTGGGCTTTAAACCAGCATAGCCAACCAAGGCAGTCAGCACCATGTCAATCTCTTCCATTTCAACAATCTGGGCAATGGAATTCGGACCTGAAAAAACCTTGATCTGTGAATTTTTCAACGATTCGGCTACTTTTAAATAGCAGTTTTCGTTTCCTATCACCACCGCATTTGGTTTAAACTCAAGCGCCTGACTGATGAGCAAGTCGCAATTACCCTGGGCAGTGAGAACCTCCACGCCAAATAAATCAGGGTGGCTGCGCACGATATCCAGCGCTTGTGTGCCAATGCTTCCTGTGGATCCAAGTATCGCAAGGTTTTTTTTCAAGTGATCTGCCGTTAATTAAAATGTAATGTATTCTTTCGGATCTAATGGATTGCCATCGTTCCACAACTCAAAGTGAAGATGAGGTCCTGTGGAAATTTCACCTGTTTCGCCAATAATTGCAATAGGCTCGCCAGCTCTGACATAGTCGCCTGTTTTTTTCAGAATGGCTGAATTGTGCTTGTAAATCGTGACAATATTGTGTGCATGTTGAACGGCGATTACATATCCCGTCTCCAGTGTCCAGTTGCTAAGGATGATTGTTCCGTCGAGCGCCGCTTTTACCGCTTCATTTTGTTTTGCAACAATGTCAACTCCATAGTGCTTTTGAGAAGGGTTAAACATATTTGTAAGAACACCCTTTAACGGGGAAAAGAACAGAAGACCGCCGATGGATGCTTTTTTCAGGCCGGAGCTTTCGATTGCTTCATTTTTGTATAAATTATATTTGTTTTGGTTTTCCACCTCAAGCCTCAATAAAGAATCTTCAGCAGAACGTTTAATTTTCACATTTCCATAACGCTTGATCGTGTCGCCAATCAAAGGTTTATCTTCAGTCAAATCTTTCCCGTTGATAACATCCCTGATATTCATTATAAACTTTTCTTTGGCTGCAAGGTCGCGTTCAATCGAATCTGTTTTCAACTGAAGTTTATAGAGTCTTTTAGTCAAACCAACATTCGTATACCCGGGAATGTATTCCCTGAGAGGAGTGAACGCGATCAGAAAACTGGTAAGAAAAATCAGCACGATTACCAGAGTTCCCAGGGCAATAAATACATTCATTCGCGATAGCCTGAAGGTAAACCTCTCCTCTAAGGTATCATCTGTCATGAAAACAAGGCGATATTTATTACGCCATTTCTCAGTCCATTTTCCTTTTTTTCTATCTTTTCTCTCTGAAGCCATGTATTTCAACCTGATCCTGAAAACGCTGCAAAGATCGGAAAATTATGCACTCGCACAACGGATCGCGCCATGATCGCCAAATGACCTGCTGTTGAATAGACATTCCTGCCGTAAAACGCGCGGGATCCTGACGGTGCCGGATGCTATTTTTAGCCAAAGAATTTTTCAATCATAACTTTTCCTGATAATTCAAAAAATTAAAATATTTTTGTAAAATTTAAGTTTGTATTATTTTAATGTATTTAGATTTTTGAGATCGACGAAGAAATATACCCTCGCCACATGGATTCTGATTTTATCAGGATTGACCATGCTTAGTGCCTGCTCAACCAAGAAAAACACTTTTATTCGCAGGACCTATCACAATCTTACCGCCCATTACAATGTTTACTGGAACGGAATGGACAATATGCGTCAGGGACTCAAGGAGTATCACGCCGGGTTGAAAGACAATTATGCTGTGGTTATTCCGGTTTACAACTATGGCGATAAGGCCGGTGCATCTAAAATTTCACAATATGCAGATATTGCGGTAAAAAAAGCCTCAAAAGCAATCAATAAACATTCGATGACCTTTAGCAGGAAGGAGTATAACCGATGGATTGATGATTGTTACCTGCTTATTGGGAAAAGCTATTTTTACAAGCAGGATTATCCGATGGCGCGTCGTACTTTCGAATTTGTGATTAAAACCTATAATGAAAATGAGATAAAATATGAGGCGATGCTTTGGCAGGCAAAAGCGAACATACAAATCGGCGACTTCAACCGGGCAGAGCCCATGCTCGACATGCTGCAAAGCAAAATCAGCAAAGGTGCCGCTCCCGCAAAATATGAGACTGAACTTAATTTGGTTTACAGCCAGTTTTTCATAATGCAGAAAAACTATGAAGCTGCAATCCCTTATCTGAACCGGGCTTTGGAGCTTAAACCTTCATCAGCTATGCGCACCCGGTGTGAGTTTATTCTTGGCCAGATTTATCAGCGCAATGGAGATTTGAATGAAGCCACCTTGAAATACACATATGTAATCAAGCATGCAAAGTCATATGAAATGGAATTCAATGCCAAGATTAACATGGCACAATGTTATGACGTGAAGAGCGGGAACCGTGAATTTATCATCAAAAAGTTGACAAAAATGTTGAAAGATGATAAAAATAAAGACTATCAGGATCAAATCTATTATGCTTTGGCACATATTTCAATGACAGATGCCGACACCAATTCTGCCATTGGTTATTATCAAAAGTCAGTTAGTACAAGTAAAACCAACAATTATCAAAAGGCGATCTCATCGCTGGAGCTGGCCGATATTTTCTTCGAAACCCGTGATTATACCGTTTCTCAAGCCTATTATGACAGCACCATGCAGTTTTTGCCAAAAGACTATCCCAATTACAAAGAACTTTCAAAGCGTACTACTACCCTGACCGAGCTTGTAAAAAACCTGCAGATTATCCAAAAACAGGACAGCTTGCAGAAGTTGGCTGCCATGCCTGAAGTAGAACGGAATAAAATCATCGACCAAATCATTGCCAGACTGGTTGCTGAAGAGATGAAAAAACAGATTGCGGAACAAGAGCAACGAGAGGCTCAAAATTTATTAGGGCCGGGCATGGGACAAGAACCGCAGGTTGGTGGCTCGAAAGAGGGGCGCTGGTATTTCTACAATCCGACAACCATGTCGAATGGGTTTACAACATTTACCCGTAAATGGGGGCGGCGCAAATTGGAAGACAACTGGTTTCTTTCCGACAAAATAGCAGCCAGTTTCGCCCCGGAGCCTGAACAAGCAGACACTCTGCCCATGGCAGGCGGCGATACCGTTAAGGATGGAAAGAAAATTAAGTCAAAATCAACGAATCCCAAAGAAAGGGCGTTTTATTTACCTGACATTCCTTTCTCCAAAGAGCAAATTCAATCCTCAAATGATTTGCTGATTGAAGCACACTATCAGGCAGGATTTATTTTTGTTGAAGGGCTGGGTGATTATGGGAATGCCATAAAAACTTTTGAAGCTTTGATTGAACGGTTTCCTGATAACAAGTATAAAATACAAACCGCATACGAATTATGGCAGTTGTATCAACACCTTCAAAACCAACCCAGAAGTGATTACTTTAAGAACATCATTCTTACCCTGTATCCCGAAAGTGATTATGCGAAATTGCTGGTAAATCCCAATTATTACAAGGAAATAAATGCCAGACAATCAGAGGCTTCGAAATTGTATAATGACACATACAAGGCATTTACGAATCAACAATACTATATGGTGATTAATAATGCGGATATTGCCCGTGCCAAATATAAAACCGACTCGCTGCTCATGCCAAAATTCGATTACATGCGTGCATTGGCGCTGGGGAAGATTGAAGTTGTTGATTCCCTTGTTACTGCAATGAACAAAGTAATCAAAGACTATCCATACAGCAAGGTAAAACCGATGGCTGAGAACGTATTGGCTTTTCTAGGAACACAGAAAGATTCAAAAGGGCAGCCTATTGCAACTGATTCCATTACCATTGTCGATAACACCATGAAATTGTACAAATTCGACCCGTTTGCGGTTCATTTCTATGTACTTGTGGTGAAAGATGAACTCGTGGATGTTGATGCTTTGAAGATCAAGATTACAGATTACAACACAAAATTCCATTCCCTTGAAAACCTGATGGTCAATAGTTTGCTGTTGGACAATGGCCGTCAGATGATTACCGTGAATAATTTTGACAACAGTGAAACTGCTATGAGTTATTTTGTCGGGATACTAAACAGCAAGTATATTTTCACCAAACTTGAAAATGCCGGGGAATATTTCGATTTTGTAATTTCCGTTGAGAATTATCCGGTTTTATATAAGAATAAGGATGTGCTTCAATATCTCCGATTTTTTGAGAAGAATTATCCTGTTCCCAATTAGTCATCCATGTTTAAATCAGCGTTTATGTCGAAAAACAGAGAGCCTGAAATGCCCACCATCAACATTCTCGGGCCCGGAGCAGTCGTAAAAGGCGAAATACAGGTGAATGGTGATTTCAGGATTGATGGAACACTCAACGGAACAATCCAGTGCAAAGGAAAAATAGTAGTTGGGTCAACCGGGAAAATTGACGGTGAGATCAATTGTCAGAATGCCGATTTTTCCGGTGAGATAACTGCGACCGTGAGAGTTTCTGAACTATTGACATTGAAGGAAACAGCACGTTTCAGCGGCGATATTACCACAGGGAAACTGGCTATTGAACCTGGCGCCAAATTCTCAGGAACCTGCAGCATGGAGCAACCCGGTTTAAAAGAGGTTATCTTTCCCCCCATCGCCAATGACAGCCGACCCCCGGAAAAGCCTTAATGACTATGCCCGATATTCGAGTATCGCCATTCAAATGCTGGCAATCATTCTTATAGGAGTGTTTGCCGGGGTTAAATTAGACCAATGGCTCCATGTCAAGCCATTGTTTACCGTAATTTTTTCAATTTTATCTGTCGCGCTGTCTATCTTTTTTGTTACGCGGGATTTACTTCATAAATAACAACATCCGTTACTAATTTTACCCTTGGTTCAATGAAATCAGCATATATCAGATATCTCAGGCAATTGTTGGTTTTTTCTGCCATTATCGGATCAATTGCCCTGGCCGGATGGTTAATTTTGCCAAAAGCCTATTTTTCACCAGCCTTGCCTTTCCTGATTGTGTTTTTTATGGCAACATCGCTGCTTTCCTTTTTTTACCTGCTTCAATCAGCCGGCAAAAGGTTCATCAAATTCGTTAACACCTTTTTGCTTAGCATTTTGATCAAACTATTCCTGTATGCAGGAGTTATGATGGCCTATGCTTTTGCCAACCGAAAAGATGCAATTCAATTCATGCTTGCCTTTTTTATCCTCTACCTTTGTTATACGATTTTCGAAGCTGTCAGCATCATAAAATACACCCAGCCCAGCAATTCAGCATAAAAAAAACATTGTTGATAATTAAATAGTTACAAAGTGT
>DYQT01000508.1 GCA_020719165.1 Draconibacterium orientale
TTGGCGATCAGGAACCACCAACAGGTCAGGCATATCCCGCCGAATTTAAGGTGATTAACCTGATAAATGCTTACCGCCAGCGGGGACATCTTTTTACCCGCACCAATCCTGTGAGAACCCGCCGTCAATACAGGCCAACCCTGGATATTGAGAATTTCGGACTTACTCAGGCCGATCTTGATAAAAAATTTGCTGCCGGCAGTGAAATCGGAATTGGCGAGGCTACTTTAAACCAGATTATCGAACATCTGAATGAAACTTATTGCAAGAGCGTTGGCGCTGAATTTATGTTTATCCGTGATGTGGAAGTTTTAGCCTGGCTTCGCGCAAGCATGGAACGCACAAAAAACAACCTGACTTTTACCTCAGATGACAAAATTTATATTCTGAAAAAGCTCGCACGGGCAGTGAATTTCGAAAAATTCATTCATAAACGTTTTCCCGGCCAGAAGCGGTTTTCGCTCGAAGGCGCTGAGGCCTTAATCCCTGCACTGGATGCTATTCTTGAAAAAGGCGCTGAACTGGGAACCCGCGAATTTATTATCGGGATGCCTCACCGCGGACGCCTCAATGTGTTGGCCAATATTTTGCGTAAGGCTTTCAGCGATATTTTCACCGAGTTTGCCGGAAAGGAATATGAAGACGAAACACTGCTCGGTGATGTAAAATACCATCTGGGCTATGCTTCCGAACGAAATATGCTCAGCGGGAATCCGGTAAAAGTGACCCTTGCTGCCAATCCTTCACACCTCGAAACTGTTGATCCGGTGGTAGAGGGGATTGCACGAGCAAAAATCGACAACAATTACAACGGGAATTTTAAAAAAGTCACACCCATCCTTATCCATGGTGATGCCTCCATTGCCGGGCAGGGCTTGGTTTACGAAGTGTTGCAGATGTCGCAATTGAAAGGATACAAAACCGGAGGAACCATTCATATCGTGGTGAACAACCAGGTTGGATTTACCACGAACTACCTTGATGGCCGTTCAAGCGTGTATTGCACCGATGTGGCAAAAGTGGTGCAATCGCCTGTTTTTCATGTAAATGGCGACGACG
>DYQT01000044.1 GCA_020719165.1 Draconibacterium orientale
GATCATCATTAATTTTATCGTTTTATCATAAACCCCCTTTTCGGAGGGGACTCAGCTTTTAAATACCCAAAACCAGACTATCTTTCATCATCACGGAAAAGGCTTATCCCTCAAATTATTGCGAAAGGTTCGATTTTAAAACAATGGAATAAAAAACAAGCGGTTGCTTTGCAGACTGCTTTTTACGAAACATTGCCTGCATTGCCAGAATGTAATAAATCAGAAGCTGACTTTGCTTTCTTTCTGTATGACCTGTTTCCAGAAATGAAAACCTTAACCTTGACGCTTAAACTGCAACGAGTCGTTTATACAAAATTTGCATCTGCATTAGAACAAATTGCCAAGTTTGAAGCAGGTTCAGTAAGTCAGTTTACAGAACTCTTGCAGAAAAAGCTAGACACGAAGCTATCAGGCAGTTCTGCAGTAACTAATCTTGAAGATATTGTGGTAGAATAATGACTAATCCTCAACTGACAATATTTGGTCTTCCTTGCCCTACCGACAAAAAATCGGTGGTAAATGTATCGTCTGTCCCGCAACGCAGTCCATTCCGTTACCCTGGGGGTAAAACATGGCTCATTCCAACTGTAAGAAATTGGTTGAAACAAAAAGCAAAAGCAAGTTTATTAATTGAGCCTTTTGCTGGTGGTGGGATCGTAAGCCTTACAGCAGCTTTTGAAAAATTGGCTGAACACATCATTATGGTTGAAATGGACAAGGAAATTGCAGCAGTTTGGGAGGTCATTTTAACTGATAAAAACAAATGGCTGGCAGATAAAATATATTCCTTTCAGCTTACGCATGAACATGTAAATGAAGAACTGGATAAACCAGACAAATTACTTCAAGACATTGCATTCTGTGCTGTTTTGAAAAACCGGATTTTTCATGGTGGAATATTGGCCAAAGGCTCAGGGATGATTAAAAATGGAGAGAATGGTAAGGGTCTTGCTTCTCGGTGGTATCCTAAAACATTGCATGACAGAATACGTGCAATTGAATTTGTGAATAACAGAATTGAATTTATTTCCGGGGATGCATTTGAAATTATTGCTCAGAATATTAATAATAAGGATGCATTTTTTTTTATTGATCCTCCATATACTGTTGCTGGTAAACGTTTATATACTCATTACGAACTTGATCATGAAAAGTTGCTTTGGCTAACGGCTCAACTGAAAGGAAAGTTTATGCTGACATATGACGACACAACTGAAATTAGACTACTCGCTGACAAAAACCGACTGCAATACAAAACATTACCCATGAAAACAACACACCATGTTGAGAAAAACGAAATAATCATTTCAGACAATTTCTCATGGTGGAAATAAGTAAACTCCGGATTTACATCAATTTCTGATACACCATCCACCACCTGTCGGGAATGTCGTTTTCGCAGGCAATCTGGTAATCTTTGTAGGAACAGGGCACCAGATAATGCCTTTCATACCGCAGGCGCTGTTCGGCGGGTAAGGGAATTTCCATCCACCAGCGATCGGTTTTTTTGCTCTTGTAAAACACAATTTCATCCCTGTGATCGCGGATGCTGACACGGTACTTCAGGTAATCCTCCTCGTTTTTAAATGGGAAATCATGGGCGCGGTTATAATATCCATCAATAAAATACCAGATCATTTGTGCGACCAGATGAGCCGTCTGCCCTGTTTTATCGAACTTCGGATTGGCCTCATAAAAGCCAATAGATGTAAGTTTATCGCTCAGTCCGGCGTATCGTACAATCTGACAGGCCTCTTCACCGTAAAAACCATTCGGGGTGGCATTTCCATTTCCCGGCGCATCTGAGTTACGAATTGCTGAAACATCGAAGGTAAGCATGTCGGCGTTGCGCACAATGGGCTCCACATCTTCGAGCGATTCACGCACAATTCCAAGACGATAGGTGTCGAAAAAAAGATTTTTCATCAGGCCAAGCGCATCCTGATCAATGAAATAGGTTTGGTAACCAATGTTGGCGTAATTGAACAGGAAATTGGGCTGATGCAGGATAATGCTGCTCAGGTACGATTGTGCTGTGATCTCCTCTTCCGCCTTTCCGAGGTCGAACATGGGATCGACTGCAACGATGTTGATGATCTGACCCAGACTCTGATAGGCCTGGTAATTGGCAAACGTCATATCCTGGCTACCTCCCAGGATAACCGGCACCACATTGTTTTCAATCATTTCAGCAATTGCCGAACTCAATGCAAAATAGGTGTCGGAGACAGAAAATCCGCTTTTTATATTTCCAAGGTCGACCATCTTTACAGGATAGGGACCGAT
This sequence comes from Draconibacterium orientale, assembly GCA_020719165.1. Classification (GTDB taxonomy): domain Bacteria; phylum Bacteroidota; class Bacteroidia; order Bacteroidales; family FEN-979; genus CAIVAT01. Next base: position 2,287 of record DYQT01000044.1, read on the forward strand.
ATTGAGCCGAAAAAGAAATTTTCGGATCTCATTTGGCGCCAGTCCGCAGCCTGAATTGCCAACAGTACGCCGGTCGTCGGTTACACCGATAAGGGCCAGATGGCATTCAGAGTAATCGGGCAGCCCGTTTGCGGCAGAATGAATGTTGATAATACTGCCCAGCCTGACCTGACCGGTTCTTTCTCCCATTTCGGGAAATTCATTCAGATCGAGGGGATCAAAAAAAACTGAAATATCCATGGGACATTACTTTTTCTTTTTGGATTTAGATTTTGAGGGTTGGGTTTCTGCCATTATAGCCTTACACTCATCCAGGGTGAGTGTTGCCGGGTCTTTCCCTTTTGGTATTTTATAGTTTTCCTTGTTGGCGGAAATGTAAGCACCAAAGCGGCCATTCAGAACCTGAACGAGGGTGTTGTCTGAGGTAAATTCGCGGATGATCTTCTGACTGTCGGAGTGCCGTTTGGCCAGTATAATCTCACCGGCGCGATCAAGTTCCACCGTAAGCGGATCATCATCTTTCGGCAGAGAATAAAATAGTGATTTATGGCGGATGTACGGGCCGAATCGTCCTGTCGCAACCACCACTTCGGATGATTCAAATTCACCCAGGGTTCTCGGAAGTTTGAAAAGGTCGAGGGCCTCTTCAAGACTAATGGTTTCGATGCTTTGACCCTTTTTCAATGAAGCAAACCTTGGTTTTATTTCAGCTTCAGCATCTCCCATCTGAGCCATTGGCCCGTAACGTCCGATTTTTACAAAAACATTCTCATTGCTTTTCGGGTCTTTTCCGAGGAGTTTTTCGCCGCTTACTTTCCCCGTGTTTTCAAGTGTGGCCTCAATCTGTTTGTGAAAGGGAAAGTAAAACTCTTTAATCATCTGGTTCCACACCATCCTGCCTTCAGCAATTTCATCAAACTCCTCTTCCACGCTGGCTGTGAAATTGTAGTCGAGTATGTTGTTAAAATGCTGTACCAGAAAGCTGTTCACCAGGGTGCCAATATCGGTGGGAAAGAGCTTTGATTTTTCAAACCCGACATTTTCAGATTTTATCTCTTCGGAAATCACCGATTTTTTTAAAGTAACCAGCGTGAATGTTCGGGTAAAACCCGGGCGGTCCTCCTTAACCACATATTCCCTTTTCTGGATGGTTGAGATGGTGGGTGCATAGGTGGAAGGCCTGCCGATACCTAACTCTTCCAGTTTTTTCACCAGCATGGCTTCCGTATATCGAAACGGCTGCTGGGTAAATTTCTGCTGGGCGGTCATCTCATTAAGGTCGAGCTTCTCACCCGTAATCATCGGAGGCAGCATTCCCTCTTCACCATTCTGATCATCCTCATCGGACGACTCCATGTAAACTTTCAGAAAACCGTCAAATTTTATCACTTCGCCTTTGGCAATAAACTTTTCTGTCGCCTTTGAGACACCGATGATCACATTGGTTTTTTCAAGTTCAGCATCAGCCATCTGGGAGGCAATGGTTCGTTTCCATATCAGCTCATACAAACGTTTGTGTGATTTGTCTCCCTCGATGGTTTTATTGCTCATGTATGTTGGTCGAATGGCTTCATGAGCCTCTTGCGCACCTTTCGACTTGGTTGCATATTTACGTGTTTTCACATATTCGGAACCGAAATTTGCGGTAATCTCGGTACGCGACATGGCCAGGGCCATATCCGACAGGTTCACCGAGTCGGTACGCATATAGGTGATCAATCCCGATTCATATAATTCCTGGGCGACCCGCATGGTATTTGCCACAGAAAAGTTTAGTTTTCGGGATGCTTCCTGCTGCAGGGTCGAAGTTGTAAAAGGAGGAGCAGGGGATTTTCTGGCTGGCTTGGTGTCAACCTCTTCAATGATGTAATGAGCATCAACACATTTCTTGAGGAAAGCAACGGCATCCTCCTTTTTCACAAACCTCTTGTTCAGTTCAGCCTTAACAACACTTTGCTTATTTCCGTTTTTCAGCATGAAGTCTGCCGCTACGCGAAAAGCAGAGGTGCTCTGAAAATTCTTAATCTCCTCCTCCCGTTCAACAATCAAACGAACCGCAACCGATTGAACTCGTCCGGCTGAGAGTGATGGCTTAATCTTTCTCCACAACAGCGGAGAAAGTTCAAATCCCACCAACCGATCGAGTACACGACGTGCCTGCTGGGCATCTACCAGGTGTTTATCGATGCTCCGCGGGTGCTCAATGGCTTCCTGAATGGCCGATTTGGTAATTTCATGGAAGGCAATGCGTTTGGTTTTGCTCTCGTTTAAGCCGAGGGCTTCGATCAGGTGCCATGAAATGGCCTCTCCTTCCCGGTCCTCGTCAGACGCCAGCCAAACCCATTCTGAATCCCTGGCAAGTTTGGTGAGTTCAGCAACTACCTTTTTCTTTTCGGGTGAAATGATATATTTGGGAATAAATCCGTTCTCAATATCAACGCCAAGATCTTTCTTCGAAAGGTCGACCACATGTCCCATGCACGACCTAACCGTAAAATCCTTCCCCAGAAACCCGCCAATGGTTTTGGCCTTGGCCGGAGACTCAACAATCACTAAGTTCTTTGTCATTCGGAAACCTTGTTTGGTGCTCAAAATCCGGTGCAAAAGTAAGACAATAAACTTAATCCTTACCTTTGCACCTCATTTTTATACTTCAATGGGCTTCAAACCAACGGTAAATTCTTCAAATGAAAAATGCCAAAAAGATACATATTGAAACATATGGCTGTCAGATGAATTTTTCTGACAGTGAGATTGTTGCCTCTATTTTAAAGGAAAACAATTACGATTTCACCGACGATATTAAAATTGCTGATATAATTTTTGTCAATACCTGTTCTATTCGTGAAAATGCAGAGGAAAGGGTAAGAAAAAGGTTGCAATACTTCAAATCGCTGCGCAAAAAAAAGCCGGGATTGGTGATTGGGTTGCTGGGGTGCATGGCCGACCGCACCAAAACAGCCCTGATGGACGAGGAACAACTGCTCGATCTGATTGCCGGCCCCGATGCCTACCGTCATCTGCCGCAATTGCTCGAACAGGTTGGTACCGGGCACCGGGCCATCGATACGATATTATCGCTTGATGAAACCTATGCCGACATCACACCCGTCAGACTTGATTCAAACGGCGTTTCGGCCTTTATTTCGATCATGCGCGGATGTGAGAACTATTGTTCCTATTGTGTTGTTCCGTCAACACGCGGTCAGGAACGCAGCCGGGATGCGGCATCCATTGTCGGGGAAACCCGGAACCTGTTCGAAACAGGATACAGGGAAGTAACCCTCCTCGGGCAAAACGTAAACTCCTATTCCTGGAACACCGCAAATGGCCTTGTTAACTTTGCCAACCTGCTTGCGCAAGTTGCGACTGTAAACCCGCTGATGCGAATCCGTTTTGCCACCTCTCACCCAAAGGATATTTCTGACGAACTGCTCCAAACCATTGCCCGCTACCCGAATCTTTGCAAGGCTATTCATCTGCCGGTTCAGTCGGGGAGCAACCACATGCTCGACAAAATGAACCGTAAATATACAAGGGAAGATTACCAGAACCGCATTCAGGCAATCAGGCAAATCCTTCCGGGGTGTGCCATTACCACAGATATTATTGCCGGGTTTTGCGATGAAACAGAGGAAGACCATGTTGAAACACTTTCGTTGATGAGATGGGTTGGATATGAAGCCGCCTATATGTTTAAATACTCGGAGCGGCCGCAAACCCTGGCTGCCGACACCCTAATCGACAATGTTCCTGAAGATGTGAAAGACCGGAGACTGAAAGAAATTATTGACCTTCAGCAGGAGTTATCGCTTGCAAGTAACCGGAAAGACATTGGAAAAACGTTTGAAATATTGATTGAAGGAAAATCAAAAAGATCAGACAATCAATATTTTGGAAGAAATACCCACAACAAAGTTGCTGTCTTCTCAAAAACCCTCGCGGTGCCGGGAGATTATGTGTCAGTGACAATTACCGGAGCCACCTCTGCGACTTTGCTGGGAGAAATAGCCCCAAATTAGGGAATAATCAGGATCATCTTACTTCCCGGAATTTTCGATATGAAAAAAAATATGTACTTTTGCCCTTTCAATTTCAGACCTATATGAAAAACCTACTTACGCTAGTCAAGAAACCTGCCATGGTTTACATCCTAATTGCAGCAATAATGGCTTCCTGCGTACCTCAGAAAAAAATAAAATATCTCCAAAAAGTTCAGAGCGAGGATACGACCTCCTTTCAGGCCAATAAGCGGGATGCTGATTATAAAATTCAGACCAAAGACAACCTGTATGTTCGGGTTTTTGCGCTCGACGAAAAGGCATATTTATTTTTTAACAAACAGTCGGGAACGGGCTCCTACAACGATTTTGCCAACGATGCCTCTATCTATTTGAACAGTTACAGTGTTAACGCAGAAGGTAAAATCGACTTCCCTATTGTCGGAACGGTATACGTAAAAGGTTTAACGGTTATGCAGGTTAAAACTATTTTGCAGCAATTGATCGGAGAGTACCTAAAAGAGACCACGGTGGTTGTTAAATTGGTTAACTTCAGAATAACCATGGTCGGAGAGGTGATGCGCCCCGGTGAGTTTACCATTTACAAAGATGACCTGAATGTATTTGAAGCGCTGGCACTGGGAGGTGATATGACGGAATTTGCAAACCGTTCGCGTGTTGCACTCATCCGCCAGGTGAATGGTGGCTCACAAGTTCATTACCTGGATCTGACAAGTAATAAAATTCTCAGTTCTCCTTATTACTATCTGCAACCAAATGATATCATATACGTGTCACCGCTGGGTTACAAACGCTGGGGGTTAGGCTCTACTTTCCCCTGGGCCATTGTGCTCTCATCCATTACCACCGCTTTATTGTTGATTAACTACGTTAAATAATATATTATCCAGTGAACGAGAACCCCCAGGATTTTCCCCAGCAACAACAACAGACTATTGATTACAAAGTCATCATATATAAATTTTACCGGTACTGGTATTTCTTTGCCGTAACTATTTTCATTGCCCTCATTGTCGCGTTTATTTTTAACAAATACACCAAGGAGGTTTATGAGGTTAAAACGACGGTGTTGATAAAAGACAAGTCGGAAAACAAAATAAATCCCCAGGATTTGCTTGGCATGGGGTTATTTAACAACATGCAAAATCTTCAGAATGAGATTGGCATTTTATCATCACACGCATTAACATACCGTACTGTTACCAAAATCGGTTTTGAGGTTTCCTATTTTACCAAAGAGGACTTTATTTCAAAAGAGTTATATCAGGATAGCCCGATCATGGTCGTCATGGACACGACATTTCCACAACCAGTTAACATGTATTTCAATATCCAGATTCTTTCAAAAGATAAATTCAGCCTGGAAACAAATAATGAAGCCATCAAGTTTTTCAACTTTTCAACCAAGAAAATGGTTGAGAACCGGAGTGAAAACATTGTTGTTGATCAAAATTATTCTTTTGGCGAGGAGATACAAACAAAGTATTTCAAATTCCGGGTGCTTTTAACAGACAAGTTTGATGAAAAGGCAGATCTGAAAAAATCATTTTCATTCGTTTTTAAAAACTATGAAGCGCTGGTTACTGAATTTAAAGCATTCAACATCGAACCCATCAACAAAGAGGCATCCATTGTTGAAATCAAACTCAAAGGCGGGAATGTTGAAAAGCTGGCCGATTTTTTAAACACCCTCACCAAAGAGTATCTGGCAAAAGGCCTTGAGAAGAAAAACGTGGTGGCTTCGCGTACCATTTCGTTTATCGACAACGAGTTGAGAGGAATCACCGATTCGCTCAACGCATCAGAAAAAGCCCTGATGCTTTTCAGAACCAACAAAGAGATCATGAACCTGAACGATGAAGCCAAACAGGTTTTTGAAAAGATGATGCAGCTTCAGGATGAAAAAGCAATTCTGATGGTAAAATCGAAATACCTGCAGAATATGAAGGAATATATAGAGAAGAACCAGAAATTCGATGAACTCATTGTTCCTGCATCCATGGGTATCGAAAATACGGTACTCAATGATCTTACCATGCAGCTCACCACCCTGTATATGAAGCGTACCGAAACATCGCAGTTTTCCAAATCAAAAAACCCCACTCTCATGGCCATTGATTTGCAAATAGCTACGACTAAAAATGCGTTATATGAAAATGTGAAAAGCGCCATCAATTCAAACGATATTGCCATGCAGGAGATCAACAACCGGGTCTCTATTATCAATGCTAGAATCAGCAATCTTCCTGAAACACAGCGCGTTTTGTTTGGGATTGAACGAAAGTTTAAACTCACGGATGCCATTTACACCTACCTGCTCCAAAAACGTTCGGAGGCGCAGATCTCCCTGGCCGCTAACCTTTCCGATAACGAAATCGTAGACGAAGCTTCCAGTCACGGGTTATCTCCGGTATTTCCGAAAAAGACCCTGAATTACATCATTGCCCTTATTCTTGGCATCATGGTTCCGATCATTTATATTCTTGTCAAAGATTATTTCAATGATAAGATCATCGAACGCGAAGATGTTGAAAAGCTCTCAAAACTTCCGATTGTCGGACATGTCATTCACAGCGATAAACCAAGCACGGTCGTTGTGATAGATTCACCAAAATCTACCATAGCCGAATCGTTCCGGTCGGTCAGAACCAACATCAACTATTTGTTGAAAGGACAGGAAAAACAAACTGTACTGGTTACTGCCGATATGGTTAATGCAGGCAAAACATTTATTTCCATCAACCTGGCTTCCATTTTCGCCCTATATGGAAAAAAAACACTGTTGATGGGTTTCGATTTACGCAAACCCAAAATCTTCCAGGATTTCGGATTGACGAACAAAGATGGGATCAGTTCGTTTATGATCAATAAAAGTAAACTTGAGGATATCATCCAGCCTTCGGGAATCCCGAATCTCGATATCATCATGGCAGGCCCGATTCCTCCAAATCCGGCTGAATTAATCGCTTCAGAAAAGTGCTCGGAGATGTTTGCCCGCCTCAAAGAAATTTACGACTATATCATCATCGATACCCCTCCGGTTGGCTTGGTCACTGATGCATTCCTCCTGATGAAACATGCTGATGCCAACCTTTTCCTGGTACGTCAGGGTTATACCCATAAAAAAATATTCGGGTCGATCATCCGCGATATGGAGAAACGAAATATTGGAAATCTGGCGATCCTGATCAACGATGTAAAGCTCACCGGAAGTTCATACGGATATGGTTACGGATATGGTTACGGATATGGTTACGGTTACGGATCCGGGTATGGGTATGGCTACGGCTACGGATATTACTCAGATGATAAAGAATCATCCACCAAAAACAAAACCCTGCTTCAGCGGATATTTGGCAAATCTTAGGAGAAACAAGCACAATGGGCAATTATCATTTGACGCATCTGAAAGAGCTGGAGGCTGAAGCAATCTATATTTTAAGAGAAGTGGCCGCACAGTTTGAACGTCCCGTACTTCTCTTTTCCGGAGGCAAAGATTCCATCGTTCTTGTTCACCTTTCCCGCAAAGCATTTTATCCGGCAAACATTCCTTTTCCTCTGCTGCACATTGATACCGGTCACAATTTTGTTGAAACACTTGAGTTCAGAGACCTTTTGGCCCGGAAAGTGAATGCACGATTGCTGGTGGGATCGGTTCAGGAGTCAATTGACACTGGCAGAGCCGTTGAAGAGACAGGAATCAATGCCAGCCGCAATGTACTGCAAACGATAACCTTGCTCGATGCCATTGAATCAAACAAATTCGATGCCGCCATCGGAGGTGCACGACGCGATGAAGAAAAGGCGCGGGCGAAAGAGCGTTTCTTTTCGCATCGGGATGAATTCGGGCAGTGGGATCCTAAAAACCAGCGTCCTGAGCTGTGGTATCTTTTCAACGGAAAAAAACGGATGGGAGAACATTTCAGGGTTTTCCCGATCAGCAACTGGACAGAAATGGATGTATGGCAATATATACTTGCCGAGGACATTGATTTGCCCAGCATCTATTTTACTCATGAGCGGGATGTTTTTTACCGCGACGGCGTTTGGCTGGCAGCCGCCTCCTTCATGGAGATGAAACCTACAGAAAAAGTTGAGTACAAAAGGGTTCGCTGCCGCACGGTGGGCGACATATCGTGTACCGGTTTAACCTTGTCATCTGCCGACACCGTTGAAGATATTATTCAGGAAATTGCTGCCACACATGTTACCGAGCGGGGTGGCCGATACGACGACAAGCGTTCTGATGCGGCCATGGAAGACCGGAAAAAGGAGGGCTATTTTTAATGGAACGGACTTTTTCATCAAAAGCATATCTCGACATGGAGTTACTGCGGTTTACCACCGCAGGAAGTGTTGACGACGGAAAAAGCACCCTGATCGGACGGTTGCTTTACGACAGTAAATCTATTTTTGAAGATCAGCTTGATGCGGTAAAACGTGCCAGTGTTCAAAAAGGAAGCGAACATCTCAACCTGGCCCTGTTCACCGATGGCCTTCGCGCCGAACGGGAACAGGGAATAACCATCGATGTTGCCTACCGCTATTTTGCCACACCTCATCGTAAATTTATCATCGCCGATACTCCCGGGCACATCCAGTACACGCGGAATATGGTAACCGGAGCCTCAACCGCCAATGCAGCCATCGTGTTGATTGATGCACGCAACGGTGTAATTGAACAAACCCACCGTCATGCGTTTATTGCTTCCCTCCTCGGAATCCCCCACATCATTGTTTGTATCAACAAAATGGACCTGATGGATTTCAGGGAAGAGGTTTACACCTCTATTAAACATGATTTTCAATTATTCGCCAACCAAATTTTTCCTGGTCAGGATATGCGTTTCATTCCCATCAGCGCCTTAAAAGGCGACAATGTTGTGAAACCCTCAGAAAACATGCCCTGGTATGATAACGGAACCCTGTTGCATCACCTCGAAACCATTCCCATCAGTCAGGATCACGATCTCAAGCATCCTCGTTTCCCGGTACAATACGTAATCAGGCCTGAATCAGACGAATTTCACGATTACAGGGGTTATGCCGGAAGGGTAGCAGGTGGCTTTTTTCATCCAGGAGACAAAATTGTCGTACTCCCCTCCGGAATTGAAAGTGAGATAACATCAATAGATACGCTGTCGGGACCACTCTCTGAGGCGCATCCGCCCATGTCGGTAACCCTGACCATTAAAGATGATGTTGACCTTAGCCGTGGCGACATGATCGCCAGCTCAGGAGATGTCCCATTTTCAAGTTGTGAAATCAATACCATGATTTGCTGGATGAACCAGAAACCAATGCAACTGAATGGAAAATATGCGCTGAAACATACAACCAAAGATGTACGGTGCGTTATTCAGGAGATCGATTACGTTCTTAACATCAGTACGTTGGAGAAGGTGAAAGAGAATAAAAATGTTCGGATGAATGATATTGCCCTCATCCGGTTGCGTACTACAAAACCACTGTTTTTTGACCCATACACAACAAACCGCATCACCGGCAGTCTCATTCTTATCGATGAAGCCACCAACGAAACAGTTGCCGCCGGCATGATCGTTTAAAGTCAGGATTGTAGCTTTACAAACCTGTTTTCTACCTCCTTTCTGCAATAAAATGTAAAAAAATCAGTTATTTTGATTGTTTCCAATGTTCATTTTTTAAAAACGGTCTTCATGAAACTCGGTCGGTACCTCATCATTTGTCTTTTAGTGTTTTCGGGAATCTCAGGGGTTTTAGCCCAACAGGTACCAATTGGCCAATGGCGCGACGAACTTCCCTATACCCTTGTTAATTCCCTTACTGATGCAGGTACCAGAATTTATGCCTCAACCCCCTATGCGGTCTTTTATTTTGATAAAGAGGATAATAGCGTGGTAAGGATCACCAAAATTTCGGGATTGTCCGACATCGGGATCAGCAGCATCAACTACAACAAAGAGTACAAAACCCTTGTAATCGCATACAGCAACGCCAATATCGATCTCATTAAAAACAATGTTATCATCAACATTTCCGACATTAAACGCAAACCAATCCTGGGGAACAAAACGATCAATAATATCTATTTTATTGGAAAAGATGCTTACTTGTCCTGTGGATTTGGCATTGTTGTGCTTGACATCAACAAGGAGGAGATTCGCGACACATACTATATTGGCAAAGACGGGAGCCAGGTGAATGTGATGGCACTCACCAAAAATCAGAACGACACCCTGTTTGCAGCTACTGAAAACGGAATTTATGAAGCCTGGTTAGATGATCCAAACCTGGCCAACTTCTCTTCATGGCACAAGGATGGCCGAATTGATTCAACCGCCAGCTACAACACCATAACCTTCTTTTCCGGCAAAGTATTTGTAAACAAGCGAATGCCGTCAATGTCAACCGACACCATCTATTCATTCAGCAATGGATCATGGCAGCGTTGGCAACGGGAGGAATACAACCCGGTAATGCACCTTGAATCAAATGATAAATACCTGGTGGTTGCATACAATTATTTTGTGAAATCATTCAATACCAACCTCGAACTTTATACCGTTGTCCCGGGTTCTCAGTACCCACAGGTGGCTATTGCCGACAAAGACGGAATCTTTTGGGTGGGTGATACCTATGGGGGTTTACTCAGTTATAATCCTGTAACCTATTCAATCAACCATGTGGAGATGAGTGGTCCGTTAACTGCCCTGGCCTTCAGCATGGCCAGCAAGGGAAATGACCTCTACATCGCACCCGGTGGACGAGATGACTCCTTCATACCCATCTATACGGCTCCGCAGGTGTATCATTTCAACAATACCAACTGGAAAAACCTGACAAGTTACAACAATCCATTGATGAATAAAACCCACGATGTTGTTACCATTGCCATTGATCCGAACGATAGCAAACATGTTTTTGCAGGCACTTACGGGTCTGGCTTGCTTGAATTATACAACGATTCAGTTATCAGACGGTTTACCTACGGCAACAGTACCCTCCGCAATCATTCCGCTTCCGACACGGCTGATATCCGGGTTGGCGGGGTCACCTTCGATGCCAGTGGCAATTTGTGGGTGGTTACTTCGCACAACAACAGTTGCCTTTCTATGAAACAGGGTGATAAATGGACCGGCTTCACCATCCCTATCGTGAATGAGAACGACCTGGGGCAGATTCTCGTGGATAAACATGGCCAGAAATGGATCCAAATGCGGTATGGAAATATGAACCCCAATTCAATTATGGTCTTTACTGATAATGGCACGCCTGATAATCCGGCCGACGATCAGTCGCGGCTCCTGAACGCAACGGTAGGAAACGGCAATATTCCCGGAACAACTGTTTTAACCATGGCTGAGGATCAGAAAGGTGAAATCTGGATCGGAACTGAAAAAGGAATAGCCGTTTTCTACTCCCCCGAGAATGTTTTCAGCGGCCAGAATTTCGATGCACAACGGATCCTGGTAACCCAGGGAAGTTATGTTCAATATCTGCTCGAAAACGAGACGGTTACCTCGATAGCAATAGATGGCGCCAATCAAAAATGGGTCGGAACCGACCGTGGCGGAGTATTTCTTTTTTCTGAAGACGGAACAAAACAAATTTATCACTTCACCGCCGAGAACAGTCCCCTGTTCTCTGATCGGATTACCTGCATCGCGCTTAACCAGGATGGTGATGTTTTTTTTGCAACCGATAAAGGGGTAATCTCTTTTCGCGCACCCGCCACCCCGGGGGGGGATACCAATGAAAACGTGTATGCGTTCCCAAACCCCGTCAAAGAAAATTTTGAAGGTTACATCGCCGTAAAGGGACTGGTTGCCAATGCCCAGGTCAGAATTACCGACATTAACGGAACCCTCGTGTTTTCAACACGCGCCGAAGGAGGACAGGCGGTATGGGACGGGAAAAATTTTGACGGGAAGAAAGCCCGGTGCGGGGTTTACCTGGTTTTTGCAGCAAACGACAGCGGCTCAGAAAAGGTTGTCACCAAGATTCTCATCATCAACTGATGCTCCATTCTACCAAAGGCATTGTTTTTCATTCGTTAAAGTACGCTGAATCCAGCATCATTGTAAAAATATATACCGAGCTTTTCGGACTTCAATCATATTTACTGAGAGGGATCCGCAATCAAAAATCAAAAATTAAACCCGCTCTTTTTCAGCCATTGACACTGCTTGACCTGGTGGTGTATCACAAAGAAAAACAATCGCTGCAATCGGTGCGAGAAGTTCACCTGGCCCAACCCTATCATGCCATTCCGTTTGATATCCGGAAAAGTTCGGTGGCTTTATTTATCAACGAACTGGTTTACAAAGCCATTCGTGAAGAGGAGCCAAACCCCGATCTGTTTGAATTTCTCTGGAAAAACTGCCTGATGCTCGACACAACAGAAGAGAGCGTATCTTTTTTTCACCTCTTTTTCGCGCTTCAACTTATGCACCATCTCGGCATTTTTCCCCAAAACAACTACACCGTCCGCATACCCGTGTTTAACATGCGCGAAGGGCTGTTCCAGATGAATATCCCCGGTCATCCGCATTACCTCGATCGCGATGCCAGCTTTGTTTTTCACAAGGTGCTTGCAACCTGCGACGGCAAAGACCCACTGCAGTATGTCTCAACCATTCCCAATCCTGAAACCAGGTCACGGCTGCTCGAAACAATCCTGCTTTACTACCAATTGCACCTGCCCGGGTTCAGCGGGATACAGTCGCATCATGTCCTGCACGATGTTTTGGCCTAAATCCGTATCTTTGCCGAAAATCAGGCAACATGACAACAGGATTAACCGAACAGGAAACCATACGCAGAAATTCACTGAATGAGCTGATCAGGCTGGGCATCAACCCATATCCGCCGGAAACCTTCGCCGTTAATGTGAAAGCAGCCGATATCAGAAAAAATTTTCCCACTGATGCCAGTCTTTACCAGCAGGCCTCTGTGGCAGGGCGTATCATGAGCAGGCGCATCATGGGTGCAGCCTCCTTTGTTGAGCTTCAGGATGAAAGCGGCCGTATTCAGCTATATATGAAACGCGATGACATCTGCCCCGGAGAGGATAAAACACTCTACAATACTGTTTTCAAAAAACTGCTTGATATTGGCGACATCATCGGAATTACCGGGTTTGTCTTCATTACCCAGATGGGCGAGATAACCATTCATGTTCAATCGCTTAAACTGCTGAGCAAATCCCTCCGGCCGCTGCCCATTGTAAAGGAAAAAGAGGATGAGGTTTTTGATGCTTACACCGATCCCGAACAAAGATATCGTCAACGTTATGTTGACATGATTGTGAACCCTGAAGTACGCGAAGTGTTTGTAAAACGCAACATTCTTCTGAATTCGATGCGTCAATACCTGAATGCCAGATCGTACCTTGAAGTTGAAACGCCTATTCTGCAACCACTCTACGGCGGCGCCACGGCACGGCCTTTTAAAACATTTCACAACACCCTGGATATGACTTTATATCTCAGGATTGCCAATGAACTTTATCTGAAAAGGCTGATCGTTGGCGGTTATGACGGTGTGTATGAATTCTCCAAAGATTTCCGAAATGAGGGAATGGATCGGTTCCACAACCCTGAATTCACCCAGATGGAACTGTATGTTGCCTACAAGGATTATGAGTGGATGATGGATCTTGTGGAAGAAATGGTGGAAAAAATTGCCATTGACCTTCATGGAAAAACGCAGGTTCAGGTGGGTGAAAACCTGGTAGATTTCAAACGCCCCTGGAAACGGTTTACCATGTTTGAAGCCATTCATCATTTTACCGGTATCAACATCGACGGGATGTCGGAAGAAGAACTTGGCGCTATCGCCAAGGAACTTGACGTTCCCATCGACCGTACCATGGCCAAAGGAAAAATCATTGATCAGATTTTCGGTGAAAAATGTGAGCCTTTCCTGATACAGCCTACTTTTATTACCGATTATCCCGTTGAAATGTCGCCACTGGCCAAAAAGCACCGCCATAAAGCCGGGCTGGTTGAACGTTTTGAAGCGATTTGCAACGGCAAAGAACTCTGCAACTCCTTTTCAGAGCTAAATGATCCCATCGACCAGCGCGAACGGTTTGAATCGCAGCTTGAATTGGGAAAACGCGGAGATGATGAATCGATGGTTCTCGATGAAGACTTTTTACGGGCGCTCGAATTCGGGATGCCCCCCACCGCGGGACTCGGAATCGGCATCGACCGGTTAACCATGATCATGACTAACTCACCCTCCATCCAGGATGTGCTCTTCTTTCCTCAGATGAGGCCGGAAAAATAACAGGTATGGCTTTCAGCGGCTCATCATTTGAGCAGGATTAATCGCCTCACCACTGTTTTATGCGCACTGATCATTCGGTAAAGGTAAATCCCTTCCGCTAATTTGTTTCCCCACACATCTGTTCCGTTCCATTGAATTGTTGTGGCTCCGGGTTCAAAAACCTTTGAAACAAGTGTTTTAACCAAGGCTCCCCGGATGTCCAGAATTTCGATAGTTACCTCTTCCCTTCGTTCTATTTTCAGCGGAATGAAGGTGACGGTGCTGAAAGGGTTGGGATAGCTGTTTCCCATTTCGGCATAAGCCGGAACTTCTGTAACACCAGTCAGCAACGCTTTGTTGATCATGATGATTACATAAAAAATGCCTGTGGAGGTAGTGATTCTGAGACTGTCCATCTCATACTGAATGAGCGGGTTCATGCTGGTGATTAAAGGCACCTTTACACGGATGAAAACGCTGTCGCCAGGGGCTACCGCATGCGGGAAAACTGAAACCGACATGGAGTCAACATACCAGGGTAGCGCAGTGCCATATTGCTGAATCACATTCAGAGCAATACTGTTAGCCGTATAGTTATGCAGCCTGGTGATTTTTCCGTAGAGGCAATCGTCGGGGGTAATAAACCAAAGCGTATCCGGAACAGCAGTCAGATTGGTATAAATCGTATGAAAGGTAAACGGATCGGCAGCCCCGATGAATGGCGCGGTGGCATGACGCCCCGACTGATCAACTGCTGTAAGGTAGTATTTCACCACACTTCCGGCTTGCTGTTTGGGAATAACGCCCCGGTAATGTTTGCCCGAGGTATTGAGCATCGATGCTGTATGATAAGGCCCGCCATTAACCTGAAAATGAATCAATACCGAATCAGCGATAATTGGCTGATGGCTGCTGGCAGTGATGTCGGCATTTATTTCATAATCAATTTCACAGGGCTGATTGCCCGTGACCGGAATGTGTTTGATGTGAAGAAGGCCAATATCTGAGATTCCCATCACCCGGCAATGCAGGGCATCGGTTGACATCCAGGGAGTTGATGGATTTCCGATAAAACCAATTACCTGATATCCCGGCATGGCAGCCTCATACACTGCTTTGGCGCTATCGTCCCACACCGAATTCATAAAGGGGACAAGGACTTTATTGTTCAGAATCACCGAATTGGAATAAGGTTGGTCCTGAGGAGTCATCACGCGGTAAACTTTATACGCATGTCCAAAAGAGCTGATTTGCGCTGCCCAGTATGTTGCTGCCGATTCGAGAGCGGTGTACTCAGGGTCGGAAGTTAACACCTTTCGGATCAATATTTTATCGGGTGCAAGAAATTTCCCCCAACAATCAATGTGGTCGATGGTTGACGAGATATTAGGGTCGGGAACTACCTGGAAATTGGTAATGCCCAGATAATCCGACATTTTTTGAGCAATCTGCTCATGGGTCTGGGTCGGGTTTTCGTCCCATACAAGCTCTGTAGAGGCAGATATGCCAAAGCCATCGGTCATATAATCGCCTCCTGTTGAGATGACATTCATTCCAAACCATGGAATTCCGAGCATTTCTGCCATCTTTTTAGGAATTTCGTCATCGTTGGGCCTGGGACGGTTGTACGGAAAGTCGACAATGCCAATCTGATCGGCACTGTCCGACTCAAACCAGGGTCCGTAATCTCTGGTCCAATAGCTGTCGGTTGCTGCAATTAAAAAATCACAATGACTGGTATCAACACCATTGGCCACATACTGATTTATTACGGTGTTCTTCTGGGCAACGCTGCCAACGATGGTTGTAACGGTTACGTCGATTGCCATCTCTTTGATAAGCGCTATGGGTATGCCAAAAGGGTAGCGTACCAATGCCCCCTGCATCCGGTCAAATTCCGCCACATTGCGCACGGGGGCAAAAGGAGGGTCGGTTTCGACAAATCCCCTGCCTATTTCACTTTTACGTAACAGCTCATCCGGTGTCATATCGTGTTGAAGAGCCGGAATGTTGATTGGTGATTTATCCTGAGCCATGGCAGTTGTGGCCATGAGCATAACCAGAATCAGTGTTTGTAAAATCTGTCTCATTGCTAAAACATTATATCTGCAAAAGTAACAATTTCGCCGTTCTTTTTAAATCATTAAATTTGCTGAAATTTGATTCGAATGAATAAAAAAATTCGAGTGGCCCGTCTTTCCATTCTGTCAAACAGTGTTCTGATCGTCCTGAAAGTGATCGTTGGTGTCCTTTCAGGTTCGGTGAGCATCATCTCTGAGGCCATTCATTCTTTCATGGATCTGCTGGCATCACTCGTGGCATTTTTTTCGGTCCGGATTTCCGATACTCCGGCAGATGAACGCCACCCTTATGGCCATGGAAAATTCGAAAATGTTTCAGGCGTGGCAGAGGCCCTGCTTATTTTCATTGCCGCATTCTGGATCATTTTTGAAGCGGTGAAAAAGATCATTAATCCTTCGCCGGTTGAACACCTTGGGTATGGTTTCGCAGTGATGATTGTTGCCGCGATTGTAAACATTTTTGTTTCCAGGAAGCTCTATCGTGTTGCAAAGGAAACCGATTCGGTGGCCCTGGAGGCCGATGCCCTTCATCTCAAAACAGATGTTTACACCTCCATCGGTGTGGCCGTCGGACTGGTTCTGATATGGATCAGCGGGAAGCCCCTCGTCGACCCCATCATTGCCATTTTGGTGGCCCTGCTTATTCTAAAAGAATCGTTTGAACTGTTTTCAAAGGCATATGCACCGCTCCTCGATCTGGCTCTGCCTCCGGGCGATGTCGCCCAAATTTCGGAAATCATCCACGGCCATTGCGGAGAGAATATGAGTTTTCATGATTTGAGGACCCGAAAGGCAGGGAACTATAAATATGTGGATTTTCATTTAAACCTGGATCCCGGGATGACCGTAAAAAAAGCCCACGCGATTTGTGACCAGATCGAAAATGACATCAAAAAAACCTTTGACCATACGGAAGTCACAATCCATGTGGAAAATTTTTAAACTGCTTATCCCTTTCGGTCAAGTTGGTTTGATTAAGTCGTTAAATGG
>DYQT01000045.1 GCA_020719165.1 Draconibacterium orientale
CATCAAGCTATGTGTTGGAAAAGTAAAAAAATATTCTCGCTGAATCGCTGAATAACTAATTTATATTATCTTTACCCACAAAAAACAGCTTCTATGAAAACAGCAAAACTTTATTTTGGTCTTTTGGCAGTTGTGGCTGCCTTTATCTTTAACTCATGCGGTTCGCCGGTCACCCTGACTAGCTGGAAGAACCCGGATAACAAATCACAGATTTCAAATGTGGTCATCATGCCATTGTTTGATAAACTGGAATACATGAAGCCATTTGAACAATCGATGGACGCCTATTTTGAAAAACAGGGACTTAAATGCATCGGATCTCTCGATTTTCTGAATCCAAACATCAAATACCCACTCGATGACATCAAACGGAAATGCGACAGCATAGGCGCTGACGGCATTCTGGTATTCAAATACACCGGAACCGATAAAACACAAAGCTATGTTCCCCCAACCACCTATGTCACCGGCGGTTATGGCGGATATTGGGGCGGCGGCTACTGGGGCGGCGGCTACTACGGCGGCGGTTACTATGGCGGCGTAGGATACTATGGCGATGCTGTTTCCACCGGAGGATACTGGACAACCACTTCGGTTATTAATCTGGAAGCCAGTTTGTACACCAAAGGATCAAAAGATGCTTTATGGACCGCACAAATAACCATAACGGATCCCCAGTATATTGATCAGGCTTCGGTGAGCATTGCCCAGGATATTTTTGCAGACTGGCAGAAATATGGTCTGCTAAAGCCGGTCGTTGCGGCCAAATAGTTTCGAAATTGTAGATGCTTCTCGATTTCTTAAAAGATCTTCGCAGGCGTGACCACAAACCCCGGTTCGGTGGACTTGATATTTTAAAGTACATCGGGCCGGGATTGCTTGTTACCGTTGGGTTTATCGATCCGGGCAATTGGGCCTCAAACATCGCTGCCGGGTCGGAGTTCGGGTACGAATTGCTCTGGATGGTTACGCTCTCAACCATCATGCTGATTATCCTTCAACACAATGTAGCTCATCTGGGTATAGCAACTGGTTTATGCCTTTCTGAGGCGGCCAACTTGCACACACCCGGATGGGTTTCACGAAGTGTGCTGGTTTCTGCGATGGGGGCGTCCATTTCTACTTCATTAGCCGAAATTCTGGGAGCAGCCGTTGCTTTAAATATGTTGTTTGACATTCCGGTTCCGGCGGGGGCAATCATGGCTTTTATCGTGGTTATAGTCATGCTGTTTACCAATTCCTATCAGAAGATCGAGAAATTCATCATCGCTTTCGTATCCATCATCGGGCTCTCGTTTTTATATGAACTTACATTGGTCGATATCAACTGGGAGCAGGCGGGGATTGGTTGGGTAAAACCTTCTATTCCGCAGGGTTCGATGATCATTGTGATGAGTGTACTGGGAGCTGTTGTCATGCCGCACAACCTCTTTCTTCATTCAGAGATTATCCAGAGCCGCCAGTGGAACCTGGAGAATGAGAAAGTGATTAAACGGCAATTGGATTATGAGTTGTTCGATACCCTTTTTTCAATGGTAATCGGTTGGGCCATCAACAGTGCGATTATTTTACTTGCAGCCACCGCTTTTTTTGCAAATCATACCCAGGTGAATGAGTTGCAGCAGGCTGAAAGCATCCTGAAACCGCTCCTTGGCAACAATGCAGCAGTAGTATTTGGCGTTGCACTCCTTTTTGCCGGAATCGCTTCAACCATCACCTCCGGAATGGCGGGCGGCAGCATTTTTGCCGGCATTTTTGGCGAGCCTTACGACATCCACGACAGCCATTCGCGTTTGGGCGTTTTAATTTCACTGGTAATTGCTTTGCTTATTATTTTCGTCATCAGCAATCCATACCAGGGATTGATCATCTCGCAAATGGTTCTCAGCATCCAGTTGCCCTTCACTATTTTCCTGCAGATCTACCTCACTTCGTCGAAGAAGGTGATGGGAAAATATGCAAATACAACCCTATCCCGGAGCATCCTGCTCCTCGTTGGAGGAGTGGTGGTATTTCTGAATATTAAATTGCTCTTTAGCTTTTTCTGACCATTTCCCGATGAAACGTCATTTATCATCACATCATCACATCATCTCATCATCACATTAGCACATTAGCACATTAGCACATTAGCACATTAGCACATCATCACATCATCACATCAGCACATCAGCACATCATCACATTAACCCATGCCTGCAAACCGGAAAATATACTGGTCTTTATTCATACTGATGTTGGTTTCAACCCTCATCCGCGGGTTTATTGCCGGCTTTATCGAGCTTGGAAACGATGAGGTGTATTACTGGACCTATGCAAAATTTCCGGCATTAAGCCACTTCGACCATCCTCCGATGGTTGGTCTCGCAATTCAGCTATTTACGCTTAACCTTGCTTACGACAGCGAGTTTTTTCTGCGACTGGCATCGGTATTCCTCGGAACGCTGAGTACCGGGTTGATGTTCCTGATAGGCAGACGTATAAAAAATCCGCTAACAGGTTTGTATGCTGCTTTGCTTTTTACTGCTTCTTTTTACGGGTTTATCCTCAGCGGTACCTTTATTCTCCCCGATGCACCACAGGTTTTTTTCTGGCTGCTGACCATGTATCTCCTGCTTAAATCGCTTCCCGACCGCGATTTGATGCCCCAAAACCGTCAGCTCCTGGTACTTGCCGGCGCTACAGCCGGGCTGGCCTTCCTGTCGAAGTATCATGCTGTTTTTCTATTATCTGGGGTCTTTTTTTATATTTTATTTTACAATCGCCGGTGGTTCCGGGCAAAAGAGTTGTACGGCAGCCTGCTGGTGTTTTTACTTCTTTGCATTCCGGTGGTTCTGTGGAATTACAACAATGACTTTATCAGTTTTACCTTCCACGAAAACAGGGTTGGGATCACCTCCTCCGGTTTGCAACTTCAATATTTTTTCACGGAGATTGCCGGTGAGTTTTTTTATAACAACCCGGTGAATGTATTGATCATCATGGTGGCGCTGGTGGGGCTTATCCGCCGTAAAAAATTCATCGGGGCTGATTACCGACAAATCATTTTATGGATCAGTGTTCCGCTGGTGCTTGTGTTTCTCTCGTTTTCACTTTTCCGCAGCACCCTTCCCCATTGGACCGGTCCGGGTTACCTTGGTTTTATGATTATTGCTGCTGCATATTTGTCGGAACCAAAGGGACGGGATGCAAAAATGCACCTGCTCCCATGGCCTTTGGCGTTATCCGTGTCGTTTTTGATGATTGTTGCAGTTACGGCCATCGGACAAATCAGATATGGCTGGGTGCCGCTTGGAAAATGGAAAGTTGAAGATATCTCGAACGACATGGCCGGATGGAAGGATCTGGGAGTGAAATTTGCTTCGGTGGCTAAAAAGGACACAGAAAAAGGCATCATGGTTGAAGGAGCGCCTATATTCACTTTCAGGTGGTTTCCCGCAGCCAATTTCGATTACTATATTGGCCTGAAAACAGGGAATCAGGTATATGCATTGGGAACCCTCGAAAGGATTCATAAATACTACTGGATCAACGGAATCAGGGGAGATATTAAAAAAGGGACGGATGCCTATTACATTGCGCTCAGCGATGATTACGAAGACCCCCGGGCGTTATATGGCCCCTTGTTCGATACCATCATTCCTGCCGACACACTCTATCTCACCCGGGGGCATGACACTGTCAGAAAGGCCTATGTTTTCCGGCTGACAGATTTGAAGGAAGCGATATTGTTTAATCCGTAACCGGTTAATTTCCAAACACTTTTCTGAGCAATTCCGTTACCCTCGCAGCAGGATCCTTTCTTATTTTGGCTTCCTCTTTGGCAACCATCACAAACAGTCCGGCGATGGCTTTGTCGGTTACATAACTGGTAAGGTCGGGGTTTTGTTTTTTGACAAAGGGGATTTGATTGTATTGTTTGATCACCTCGGCCCACAATCTGGTTGCGTCAACCTTATCGAGAGAGGCTTTGATAATAGGGGTGAATCTGGATTTTAATTCGGGCGAGGTGCTTTTTTCAAGATAGCGGGTGGCAGCATCATTTTTCCCCTTTACGATGTTGATGGCATCGGCAATGCTCATCCCGTTGATAGCGGCAACAAATACCGGTTCGGCACTTTTTGCTGCATCTTCAGCCGCCCGGTTAATTGAGGCGATTACTTCGTCAACCTGCGATCCGAGACCGATGGCTCTGAGTTTCGACTCAACATCCTTTGCTTCGGGAGGAAAGGGGATTTTTATTTCGGGGTTGGCAAAGTACCCGTTCACTTTTGATACGATTTTCACACTCTCTCCCGTGCCTTTCACGAGCGCTTCCCGGATTCCGGCGGCAGCATCTTTTTCAGTCAAACCGCCCGACACCGGTTCAAGGATTTGCTTGATTTCGATGGGAAACTGCGCAAATGATCCAAAGGAGGATAAAAAAAGTGAAAACAAAATCAGGAATATTCTATTGGTTCTCATGCTCGACAAATTAAATTCATGCGTGTAAAGTGTATTTTAAACGCAAATAACCATCAATTGTTATCCCGGGAAATCAGAACTTAAAACTTGATCGTGTATTCGTACACTACCTTATCCGGGCTTTCCTGCGCAGGCTGGTTTCCTCCTGTTTGAGGTTTCGATTCTTCTGAAACGGCATAGTTAATTTTCACCCCCGGCAGAACGAAGTTGATGGTGGTTTTGGTGGTTACTTTCACCCGCACCCCCCTGTTTGTTACCTTTTCGAAACGGAGCAGGCCAACCACCCGCATGGCCTCTGCATCACACCCGTGGCCGATTCCTTTGATAATCCGGGGGTTTTGCACAATGCCATTGTCGTGGATATCGTATTCAACGATTACACTTCCCTCCACGTTTGCTTCGAGTGCGGCTTGAGGATACCGGAGGTTTGAAGCAATAAAGTCCCTGAAAGCGTCGCTCCCTCCAATGTATTTGGGCATATTCAGAAATCGCTTTTTATGGTGATGATCGGCCATGTTGTTATTTTGTTGGTTCACTTTTTCTTTCTGCAGGCTCCACGATTTTTCTGGTCAGAAAAGCGCCAAGCAGTTGTCCCAACCCTCCGCTTCCTCCGTCACCACTGGTAACCAGGGTGTCGGGAACCACCTTTACATTCCCCGCTGCAAGCTTTTCTGCAATCTGAACAGCAATTACACCCTCTTCGCCGATGGCCTGCCGCTGTTTTTCATAGGCTTCGGCAGTTGCTGTTCCCTCTGCCAGAATGGCGACTCCTTTTGCTTTTCCGATGGACTCTATCCCGGAGGCCTCACCGGCTTTTTCAAGCCTGGTTGACTCTCCTTTTCCTTCGGCCTCTTTGATGGCTTTCTGTTTACGGTTTTCTGCGATTTTTACCTCAATTTCCGATTGCACCAGGTCAACCTGTTTGTCGGCCTCTGCAGTAGTTTTAGCCATTGCGATTCTGGTTTGCTGGGCTTTTTGTTGTTCAACATACATCGCTTGTTCCTGCTGGGCAATGATGCGTTCGGTTTGTGTTTTCATGAGATTTTCGGGCAGTTGAATCTGACAGATCAGCACAGAAACCAGTTCAACATGATATTTTTCCAATTCATGGCGAGCGCGGTCTTCCGCTTTTTGCTGCTCCTCATGGCGATTTTGCATGAAATTCATGGCAGATGTCGCCGAAGCCTGGTTGCGGAAACTTGAATCGATCATCGGGTGGATAACATGTTCAATCAGGTTCTGGATAGAGCCAATTTTGGCTACCATATAAGGTGCCTGATCGGGACGAACCCGGATGACTACTTTCACAGAAACATTTATTTCAAATCCATCGTGCGATACTACTTTGAGGGGATCAAAACGAGTTTCTTTTGCCTCATCCCAGTCGATGGTGATGTTGGTTGTGTCAATGATGTAGGCAATATAAGCGCGGCGGTTCAGATAATAGATTCCCGGGCCGGCTACCTCCTGCTGCACACCCCTGTATCCTTTGGGTACTACATACCGTTCAATGCCGACATCAATCCGGGTTTCTGCATTTTTCGACTCTTCCGTAGAAACCTCCGGGGGAATATCTGTTTTTTCGGCTTCTGCAATTTTTTTTGCAATTTCACGAATATGAGGAGGCTCCATTCCGACATTTGACACGACTACCGCTACCTGTCCGCGTTCAACGACTGCAACACTGTCGAGCTCAACGCTGAACATCATCGAATTGATGTAATATGTGCCAGGTTTCAGTACATCAAACTGCGGCCCGCGTTGGCCGCCATTTTCGAGGAATTTTGTTACATCCTGATAATTATTATGTCCGGTGATGGGTTTGGCAACAAATTCGGTTTCAGGCAGGGGTTGTCCGTCCCGGGCCACCACAATACCCACTTTCTGATCGGGAATGATGATGGTCTCTTTGATTTCGACCCGGAAAAGGTCGGTGTTGATGCGATATTTCCCAGGTAACAGAATAGATACCTGTGGTCCTTTTTCCCCATCATTATTTAAAAAAGCCTCCCCGTTTTCATAGTTGCTGTGTCCGTCAACTGTTCGGGCTAACAGACGTCCACCGCTGATCTGCCTGCCATCCTGTGAAGTTACAACCCCGACTTGTCCTTTGTCGATAACCGTGACACTGACATTTTTTATTTTAAACAACAGCGGGTTAATACGATAGTTTCCCGGAGGCAGCGTTTTAATCTGAGGCCCCTTTTCTCCGCCATTTTTCAAAAACGCCTCGCCATCCTGATATAAATCGCAATCAACAACTTTTCCAAAGATACGTCCTGGAGGAATTGGTGCACCGTCGATGGATTCAACAATGCCTACCTGGTTTTCTCCAATGATGGTTACCGGCTCTATTCTGACGGAGAAAAGCAGCGGATGAATTCGATAAATTCCGGGAGGAAGGAGTTGTATCTGGGTGCCTTTTTCTCCTCCGTTCCTGAGAAACAATTCACCATCCTGGAATAAATTGCAATCTACGGTTTTTGCAAAAATCTTTCCAGATGGTACAGGATTCCCATCCACCGAGATCACCACCCCGATTTCATCTTTCCCGATGACGGTGAATTCCTGTTTTTTTGTTTTGTAAATGAATGGGATCAGCAAATACAAACCAGGCCCTTTGGTCCTTGCCTGAACGCCGATTTCGTTGCTCATGGCAAAAACCCGGTCCTTCGGCATCTCCCTGCCAAACCAACGACGTTCCAATACATTGATTTCTTTTCCTCCCACAATGAGAATTGAACTGTAAATCAGGATGAAAACAAAAATAGCAGCCAGGGCGATGGCTGTTATGAGCAAAATAGATGTAATTGCCATAGGGTGTATATTTTCATCCAAAATTAGTGAATTATCTCCGACATTTTTTATCTTTACCGGAGAACTTTTTAACCATGGATCTCCTTGTTATTTCTCGATTGTTGTTTGTAACCGGCACGGGAAAGCTCTTTTTCAGGTGGTTTTTGCTGTTCGGGATGGGTTTTTTTTTGCACCTGCGGCCGGCATATAACCAAACATTCATCAAAGTCAACACCGGAACCAAATCGGAAATCCGGAAAATAATGGTAACCGGCGACGGGGGAGTTTTTTTTCTAACGAATAAATTGTACGCTCTGGAAGGGGATAGGTGGGAAAAAGTTGACATTCCGG
The DNA here is from genome assembly GCA_020719165.1 of Draconibacterium orientale. Lineage (GTDB taxonomy): Bacteria > Bacteroidota > Bacteroidia > Bacteroidales > FEN-979 > CAIVAT01. The sequence goes on from DYQT01000045.1 coordinate 7,612, forward strand.
TTTTAGGACCATTGGCAACTTTTAATGCTTTATCAAAATCCGACATCTGGTATAGCGCCACACAGGAAACCAGCACATCACTGCTGTTTCATTACCACAACGGTATTACCGAGAATGTCTCGTCTCCGCTTGCCAATGTGATCACTTCGGTGTTTTTTATCTCCCCGAACATGGGCTTCTTTGCAAGTTATTCGGATGTAGTGGTTTTTCACAATGGTGTTTTTACCAAGATAAACCCATTTGTTACCCGTGGTTATATCACCCGGATTTTCGGGTTTGATGCCAATAAATTATGGTTTTTAAACCAGTACTATCAGATGTTCGCTTACGAAAGCGGCAACTACACAGAGATGTTTCCCGGAAAAGTCGTGAAGGATTTTAAGTTTATCACCCGGGAAAGAGGGTTCATTTTATGTGACAAGGAGATTCTTGAGGTTTCCGGATCCCGTATTATCAGGCAAATCAAGAGCCCGTTATTGGAATCAGCTGAGAGGATCTACCTGCGCAATGATCATGAATTGTGGATAATCGGAGATGGTGGCCTCATCATGACCCTGGAGGATGGTATCCTGCATCAGAAAAACTATGATGGAAAAGAGAATCTGAAATCTCTTGCATTCGGCGAAGAAAATGATATCTGGATCTCAGGCGAAAACGGCTTGTTGCTTTATTCGGGGAACAAACAATTTCCTGTTTATAATGAACGTTACCCGGGGTTTTCCGCTCAAAAACTGATACCATACGGGATAGATGTGGATAATGGATATGGAGTAGCGTTTGCTGATTTTGACGGTGATGATAAGACGGACATTTACTCTGTTTGCATTTCTGATCCCGACAGATTGTTCATCAATCATATGGATTCGATACCTGGGAAACCGATTGATCATAGTTTCATTGAGGAAGCTGCAAAGCGCGGAGCATGGGGACTTTACACAGGTACAACACCTCTGATTTTATCGGAATTGAAGCTGGGTGTTGCCGTAGGAGATGTTGACAATGATGGGGATGAGGATATCTATCTTACATCGCTTACTGGCAAAAATAAATTGTTGTTGAACAATGGAAAAGGTTATTTCAGAAATGTTACCGAACAGCCCGGGCGGGCATGCGAAGATATGAACCGGTCAAATGCGGCAGCATTCGCAGATATTGATCTTGATGGCGATCTTGATTTGTTTGTTACCAGCGAACATGGTTCCAACAGGTTGTTTATCAACGATGGGAATGGCTATTTCACAGATGTGACCCAAAGCGCACATGTCGCCTCTTCAAGTGGCGGAATGTGTGCCTCCTTCAGTGATATTAACCATGATGGATACCCCGACCTTTGTGTAACCTTCTGGTATCCGTCAAATAAAGTGTATCTCAACGAAACGCGCAACGGAAAAGTGAGGTTTCGGAATATCACTGCCGAAACCGACATCTCAAAGGCAGAACCTGCAAAAAGCAACGCAGTGGTATTTGCCGACATCAACAACGATGGTCATCCTGATCTTTTTATAGCGAACAGACATTCGGCAAACAAACTTTACCTCAACAATGGGAAGGGGATATACCGTGATGTGACTTCCCGTTTTTTTAAAAACAAGGTGTTTATGTCCAATGGGGCAGTATTCGCCGATTTTGATCTCGACGGATATCAGGATTTGTACATAACCAATGTTGGGGAGAATGTAATGTACCGGAATATGGGGGGAGCCGGTTTTAAAGATGTTACCGGCGATTTTGGAGCAGAATTAAGTGGTTATTGCACCGGGTGCGCAGTGGGTGATGTGGACAATGACGGCGATGTTGATTTTTATGCCGCGAATTATATCAATGGAACCAGTTTGTTGTTTATCAACAAAATAGAGAAAAAGAACGCTGTTACCTTTAATCTTGAGGGGACGAGGTCGAACAGAAATGCGATCGGCGCAACAATATTTTTATATGAGGATAATCCATCGGGAATCGGTGACTCACTTGTTGGTTTTCGGGAAATAAGCGGCGGTGGCGGATATGGTTCGGTTTCGGCAAAGGAGGCGATTTTCGCCTTGAAAAGCGGCAGGCTTTATTACGCGGTTGTCAAATTTCCAGCATCCGGGGTAAACAAAAAAATTAACAATATAACAGCAGGATCGGTAATCAGGGTGGAGGAAGAGACAGGATTTGCAGCCTATAAAACTTTATCTCAAAAGGCGATCGTACGGTTTTTTACAGATCGGGATATCCAGCTTGAAATTGTCAAATATATTGCAGTAATTTTAATCCTGATGATCTATCTGCGTTTTCAGAGTAAAGGAGTGATCCGGATTTACATTATGCGGTGGATGATGTGTCTCTCGATTTTTATTGTTTTCGCACTGGTGAATCATGTTTTCCTGTTTAGTTCCTCCATCATTTTATTTTTCACACCACCTGCACTGGCTATCACATTATTAATCATGCTGCACCTCATCACCGAAAGAGTACTTTTAAAACGGATGGCCAGGCGCGAAAAGATGGAACTCAGGGAGAAGATTTCACGCGACCTCCATGATGACCTTGCTTCAACCCTTGGAAGTATCTCAATCTATTCAAGTACCCTCCATGGGATGAACAATGAAGCGCAACCAAACAGCCGGAATTTGTCGGCGAAAATTTCCGAACTGACCCAAACGGCGTTACAATCGATTACCGATATTATATGGATGACGGCTCCGAGAAACGATTCGCTGGGGAGTTTGCTTTCAAAATTGAACAACCTCATTTTCGATGTTTTAACTGATAACGGGATCAAGTTTGATGAAAAGGTTGATATTCCTGAGCAGACAATTATCTTACATGAAAAGCTGCGACAGGATGCATTCCTTATCATGAAGGAGGCGGTGAACAATATCATACGGCATTCGCGCGCCAGGCATGTCACCTTGCGATCGTGGACAGAAGAAAATTTGTGTTTTATTCAACTCACCGACGATGGCCGGGGGGTTGATGTTAATGAGCCTAAATCGATGGTTTCGCATGGTAACGGCTTGATTAACATGCGGCAACGTGCCTCGGAATCAGGAATCTCCCTGCAGGTTAAGTCGAGCCCCGGTTCGGGATGCCGGATTGAGATTTCATTCAGAATTTGACCCAAATGGGCTATGGTTTTTTCATTATTTAAACACGTAATTTGTGTCTCAAATAGTTCCAATGAAAATTGCAATAGGAATCGTTGAGGACCATACCGAATTCAGGCAAAGTCTTGTTTATCTCATCTCCTCTTTTTCAGCCTACAACGTTGTATGGGCATTGGGATCGGCCGAGGAAGCGATTGAAAATCAAGTTCCTGCCGACATAATATTGCTCGACATCAATTTGCCGAACCTGTCGGGAATTGAAGCGATTCCGTTGTTAAAGGAAAAAACTTCGGATCAGAAGATCATCATGTTGACCATTCAGGACGATGAAGAGAGCATTCTTCAGGCAATAAAAGCAGGGGCCGACGGCTATATCCTGAAAAAAACATCTCCTCAAAAGATACTGGAAGCCATTCAACAGGTTTATGATGGTGGGGCTGCCCTTACGCCCATGGTGGCCAAACAGGTTCTTTCCATGTTTAAACCCCAAAAAACCGTAGTTGAATCTGCAACCGGTCTCACAACCAGGGAAAAGGAGATTCTGACCCTTATCACCCAGGGGATGACCACTGCTGCAATTGCTGAAACGCTCTTCATCAGCATGCAAACAGTACGAAACCATGTGAAAAACATTTATGAGAAACTCCATGTGCACTCAAAGGCTCATGCAGTAGCGAGAGCCCTGAATGAAAAAATCGTCTGACAGAAAATGACCCAAACAGGCTATTGCAGCCTTGCAGTAATGGAGGCAATTTTGTCGAAACATCGCAATTTTTTTTTAACAACCAATAAAAACAGTAAACCATGAAAAAACATGTACTTTTTCAAACAAACAGCCAGTTTATAAAAGTTTTTCTACTGGTACTTATCTCCTGCTTCATAATGGGTGCAAACTCATTGAATGCGGAGGTTCTGTTTCCCCAAACAACCAACGCCGACTTCAATAAAGGTGTTTTAAACGGTGCTGTTGTAGGCAGCGACAATGTTTATCTTCAATTTGCTGCGAGCGGAGTGGGAACTTGGCTTACCGCTACCGTATTACCCCAAACTCTTGCCGGTCATAAAACCGTTTCATGGAACGACCGATTTGTGTATATGGTAGGGGGCTACAACAATACCGCCTATGTGAATAACGTGTATGTGGCCTCGATTTCGGGGGGAGGCATAAGCGGATGGACCGCCCTGACATCTTTACCGGTTGCCCTGCGCGACCCGGCGGTTGTGATCGGAACAAACACCATCTATGTCATGGGCGGCAGAAATGCCACCACGGTATTCAATACCATATATTATGCCTCCATCAATACCGACGGAACCATTGGCGCCTGGCAAACATCGGCTGTTACGTTACCTGTCAATCTATGGGGACACACAGCCACCTATATGATGGGCCACATTTATGTGATCGGGGGAACCAGTTCACTGACTGAAACAACTGCCCTGAATTCTGTCTATTATACCAAGGTAAATACAACAAACATTTTGTCGGCATTTACAGCAGGAACAAGTCTTACCTCAGCCCGTAACCGGCACAGCACGGTAACCTACAACAGCAAGCTTTATGTGTTGGGTGGATACGACAATACAGGAACCCGGGCCGGCACCGTATATATTGCCACACCGGCATTAAATGGTTCAACAGGAAGCTGGAGCGCGGGAACAGCGTTGCCGGTAGCCATCAGCAACCATGCTTCGGTTGCCGCCAACGGACTAATTACGGTCATGGCCGGCGATTTGGGAGGAGGTTCATTGAGCAATGCCGTCTATTTTGCCAATGCCGATGCAGGATCGCTCACATGGAATTTGTCACCAACAGTACTTTATAACAATACCAAAGATGGCGCTGCCTTTACAGGGAATGGCCTGGCTTTTTATACAGGAGGGGCAGAATTGTCGGGGGAGCCGATTGCTGTTTGCCGCTTTGCTAACCTGACCTTGACAGCCAATTATGCCAATCACGGGGTTTTTGTGTCGAATCCTTTTTATGAGCTTGGCGCAACAAGGTTAATCAATTCATTGGCATTTACAAAGGTGTACACCTCTCCGCAGGCAAATTTGCAGGTTACATACCGCACAGCCGGCAGCGATGGCGTTTGGAGCGACTGGAATTCCACTTTATCCACCACTTCACCGATTACAGTAAACCTTACACAACAATTTCTTCAGTACGCGGTGATTTTCACCGGGTCAACCACCTTCAACTCAACATTGAACGATGTAACATTATCCACCCCGGGTACCCAACTTGCCGGGAGCCTCAATGGAACTTTGGCATTTACCAAGGCAGCGAGTCCTTATTGGGCCACTTCGGATATTTCATTCACCGCCAATACCCATACCTTTGAAGCAGGGACTCTCATTCTTTTCCTGCCTGAAACAGGCCTTTCAGTCGGCGCTGCAAGTTTAATATGCAACGGAACCAGTGTTGACTCGGTAAAATTCACCTACTTTACCAATGAAAGCGGAAAATGGGACGGGATTTATTTCGACGACAACAGCGATGCCGGTGTATCCTCGCAATTTTACTATACCTCCATTTCAAATGCCGGGTTTGGAGCCAACAATGCCAATCTCTATTGTTATCTCTCCAATGAGCCCAAGCTTATGAATTGTAAATTCTATAATGCCGGTGGGCATGGTGTGCGACTGAATGGTTCGCTGCTCACCATCGAGAATTGTGCCATGAATGGAAACACTGAAAGCGGGCTTTATCTTGACAACTCAAGTCCTGTCGTGAAAAACAGCATTTTGGCCTATAACGGGTTTGCAGGTGTAACCATGACTTCAGATGGCTCCATGCCGAATTTTTTAAACACAGCCCTGAACAACAACCTTTATGCTTTTTACATGTCCTCACTTGGTTCAGCCATCAGAAGGCACGTTGGAACTGTTACACTGACAAATAATACCTATAACGGGATCGGTATCCCGGGAGGCACCTTTGAGAATAGTGTCCGCTGGCATGCACTGGATTTCCCCATTTTTCTCACTGATAACCTGACGGTCGGAAGATACTACGACGTTTGTCGGCTCACTATTGAACCCGGCAATACAATAAAAATTGCTGAGGGGAAAAAGATTCAGATTGGATTTTCTACCTGGTATCCTTATGGAGGAGAGTTGTATGCCCTCGGGGATTCCGACAGTTTGATCACCTTTACCTCAATCAATGGCGCTGACGGTGGCTGGAACGGACTATATTTTCACGACCTAAGTGATTACAATGGAGCAACATCCGTGATGGATTATTGTGTGGTGGAAAAAGGAAACAGCTATAATATCTATTCAGAAAATTCAAGTCAGCCTTCCATCAATCACAGTACCATAAGAAATGCACTGCAGGATGGTATGAAGTTTTACGGGGCCTACAATTCTATTCAAAATTCAACCTTCCAGGCCAATGGCAGGTATCCACTCTTTTTCTCAGAACCCCATACCTGCCCGGTACTGAATGCGAACTCCTATTCGGGGAACACCATTAACTTCATTGGCTATTGTGGCGGTACCCTCAGCGACAGCAGAACCTTCCAGAACGATGGCATCGGCTACCATATCATAGATAATATTGTGATTGGGAAATACTACGCTGTAAGCAGGCTGACCATTGAGCCAGGGTTGACCTTTTCCTTTGCCAGTGGCAAGGGTATTCAGGTGGGATACTCCACCTCCTATCCCTATGGCGGAGAGTTGTATGCAGTCGGAAAATCAGACAGTGTTATTACCTTTACGCCACACAGCGGCACTGCCGGAGATTGGACGGGTATCTACTTTAACGATTATAGCGATTACAACGGAGCTGTAAACCAATTGAAGTATTGCAATGTAAACAAAGCCAATGCATATAATGTTTTATGTGAAAATACCGGCAGCGTTACAATCGATCATTGCACTTTTGCCAATGCGGTTACCGACGGATTGAGGTACAATGCCAGTGGCGGTTCGTTTAACTATTGTACGTTCAGCAACAATGGAAGATACCCGGTAAACTTTCTCGACTGGACTTCGCAACCTGCTCACAAGAATAATACATTCACCGGCAATGTTGTGAATATGATGGCGTTATCAGGCGGAACCTATGAAGAAAGCAAGATCCTTGTGAAAGACAATGCTGAATACCTTGTTTTAGGTAACATCAAGATCGGGAGATATTATGGAGTCTGCCGGCTGACCATTCAACCGGGAGTTACCCTGAATTTCGCCTCCGGAAAGAATATTCAGGTCGGATTTGCCACATACTACCCATATGGAGGTGAGCTATATGCAGTTGGAAAAGCCGACAGCCTGATTACCTTTACATCACATAGCGGTACCGCAGGGGATTGGAATGGCATCTTTTTTCATGATATGAGTGACTATAATGGTGCGGTAAGTCCCCTCAAGTATTGTGTCATCAAGAAAGGGAACATCTACAATGTAAAAGCCGACTGGACCACCCAACCAGCCTTTGAATATTCCACCTTGACACAAGCCCTTGGCGATGGACTAAATATCAGTAGTTCAGCCCTGACTATTAAAAATTCGACATTTACCTATAATACAGGCTTTGGGATCAATATTGAGGGCTCAAGCACAGCCGCGATTGGAAACACATCGGCCCTGACCTGCAACATTCTCAATAATTTCGGCGCCTACGATCTGTACAACAACACTACCAACACCATCGATGCCCGCTATAATTTCTGGGGAACAGGAGATTCAACCATGGCTCACCTCCGGATTTATGACAAATCTGAAAATGCAGCCAAGGGCCGGGTGTATATCGGGCCGTTTGCCCAGGTTCCTGCTTTATACACGCCCACCACGGTAATGGGAGGGGTTGTCAAATATATGAATACGGGAAGAAATCCGATAAAAAATGCTGCCATGACGGTGAAGGATTTTGCCAACACCACCATTGTTTCTACCACCACCAATACATCCGGGGTTTACGGATTTGCATCTATGGCTTCCGGGAACTACAAATTGACCATTACGCCGGCAGTTCCTCCACAAGCATGCGTTAACTCGACCGATGCCCTTAATATACTGAATCACTTTGCTCAAATCACCCCCCTTACAGGTATGAACCTGGCATGTTCGGATGTGAATTTCAGCCACAGCGTAAACGGAACAGATGCATTGCTGGTCATGCAGCGCTACACGGGAGGCATTGCAACATTCCCAGTTGGCAATTACCTCTATCACTACGATACGGTGATTATGAACGGAATCAATGTAACCGGAAACATCGACATGATTTGCTTTGGAGATGTGAATGCCTCCTACGAACCTGCGAAAAAAAGCTCTGGAAATGTGGGTATTATCCATGAAGGTTCACAAATCGTTGAATCATTCACTGAATTTGAAATGCCGGTGAAGCTGAAAACAGGGATGCAGGTTGGCGCCATCTCCCTGGGATTTTATTATCCTGAAGAGTATCTCGAAATAACCGGAGCCAGGCTGATCAATGGGGTGACCGGATTTTCATGGACCGCCGCCGACGGACTATTCCGCATGGGCTGGTGCGACCTGAATGCACTCAGCATCAACAATGAAAATGTGATCGTTTATCTGCAGATGAAAACAAAAGATGTTTCGGATCTTAAAACAGGCATTCATCTCGAAATTTATGATTATTGTGAATTTGCCGATGTCGCTGCCACACCCTACGAAGGCGCCATTGTTTCGGTTCCGGTCATCAACACCAAATTAACCGGGGTTCCTGTTCCGAATAACCTGGCGGGCCTGTCGGTGTATCCAAATCCTGTGAATGAAAACTCAGTTGTGACATTTTCACTGGAAAGGCCGGGAAATGTCAGAATGACACTGGTTGAAATGATTGGAAATAATGTGTTGACAGTTGCTTCCGGTGATTTTGGAGCAGGCAGTCATAAAGTTGCGCTGAAGGCTTCGTCGGTGAAACCAGGCATGTATGTATTGAAAATCGAAAACACAATCAACGGGCAAACCACCGCGGGAATGATCAAGATCGTAGTGTCAAATTAAAAATCGCTGCACCATGAAGACACTGATTTTTAAATTACTACCACTATTGTTCGTGATCGTCTGGCCGGGTGGCCTGAAGTCTCAAACGATCACCACAGCGGCCGGGACAGTGACAAGCTGTCCCGGTGAAATCGCGGTTCCGGTCAATGTAACCAATTGTAACGGAATTGGAGCGATTTCCCTGGCGCTCAATTATGACAACACCAAACTTACCTATCTTGGCTATGTGGAGCTGAATAGCGCCCTTAATGCAGGTTTGCTGATCATCAGCAACAGCGGAAGCAAGGTCATGATCAGTTGGGCAAACACAACCGCGGCGAACCTGGGCACCAGTACCATGGTAAAGTTGAGGTTCAGCGCAGTGACCAGTATTACCAGCCTTACCTGGGATACTCAAACCCCGGGAAGTTGCGAATACGCCAATACCTCCGGGGTAATCCTGCCGGCCTCTTTTACTGATGGAACAGCTACTATTAACCAGCCTCCGATCATTTCAACCCAACCTGCTGATCAAACGGTGCTGCTTGGGCAGAATACCTCATTTTCGGTGTCGGCTTCAGGAACTTCGCTTGTTTATCTCTGGCAAAAAAGCATCGACGGGCTCACCAACTGGACGGATCTGACCAACACAGCTCCATACTCCGGTGTAACCACGGCTACTCTGGGGATTACCAATGCCCAGCTTTCGTATAGCGGACTCAAATATCGTTGCCGACTGACAGGAACATGTACTCCGGTAGTTTACACAAATGTTGTTTCCCTCACCGTTATCAACCCCATCACCACCACCCTTCCTGTTCAAAGCCATTGTCCGGGAAACATTACGATTCCGGTAACTGTGACCAATTTTACGGGAGTTGCCTCCTTCTCCCTGGTTTTTTCTTACAATCCCTCTTTGCTGACCTATACCGGTTACACCGGATTAAATCCAACGCTCTCAACTGGATCATTTGTGGCCAATGCAAGCGGGGGAAAGATGTATATGACCTGGTCATCAACATCAGCGGCCACTTTTGGGAACGGGACATTGGTCACCCTGCAGTTTTCAGCGGCAACGGGTACCAGTACATTGGTGTGGGATTTAGCCACCACCGGCAACTGTGAATATTCAGGTGTTAACGGTTCGCCTTTCACTTCGGTTTTTGTCGATGGAAATGAGACCATTAACGGAATACCTGCCGTTACGGATCAACCGACAAATAAAATCATTGCCAAAGGACAAAACACCACCTTTAGTATCACTGCAACGGGAACAGGTTTAGGTTACCAGTGGCAGTGCAGCACCGATGGTGGTTCCACCTTCCCCGACTTGGTTAATGCCGGCACCTATTCAAATGTGACAACCCCCACGATGACCATAACGAATGCCCAGCTTGCCATGAGTGGTTATCAATACAGATGCAAAGTTAACGGTACCTGCACTCCGGTTGTAAATTCAAATCCGGCAACATTGACAGTATTACCGAATGTTCTGGTGACATGTCAAACAGTTGCAGCCGTGTGTCCCGGGCAGGTCGTAGTTGTTCCTGTAATCGTTACTGATTTCATCAACGTTGGTTCATTTTCCCTGACCTTGAGTTTCAACTCATCGGTTCTTACTTACACCGGATTCCAGAATCCCAATGCCGCGCTTTCAGGAAACAATTGCATCAGCAACGCCTCCGGGGGCAAGGTTTACCTTGCCTGGTCGAATACTTCTGCGGCTACCATCGCCGGCGGAGGGACACTGATTGAATTGAAATTCACCGGGGTTCCAGGATCAAGCACCATGACATGGGATACACAAACACCGGGAAACTGCGAATTCAGTAATATCAGCGGGCAGGTAATTTTTTCGACCTGGACAAATGGGAGCGCTTCTGTAAACACACCGCCATCCATTACGACCCATCCGGTAAACAAAACCATTTATGCCGGCGGCAACACCAGTTTCACCGCTGCTGGCACCGGCACCGGGTTGGGCTATCTTTGGAAGGTAAGTACAAATGGCGGAACGAGTTGGGCAAATGTTTCAAATGTTTCTCCCTATACAGGCGCAACCAGTGCAACCCTCACCATCAATCCGGCGGCAACCGGTATGAACGGCTATCTCTATCAGTGCGTTATATCGGGTACCTGCACTCCTTCGGTTACCTCTGTTGCTGCTCAGTTAACAGTAACACCGGCTGCCATTACAACTACTTCAGGAGGCGCTGCCGGTTCCTGTACCGGAAACCTGAGCATCCCGGTAACCGTGACGAATTGCACCAATGTAGGCGGCGTAACCCTTTCGCTGGTGTTTGATACCACCAAAATGACCTTTGAGGGCTATCATTCAGTCAATGCGGCTCTGAACAACGGATTGCTGGTAGTTAACCGGTATCGCAACAAAGTTCTGATGTCGTGGGCCTCCACAACAGCCGCTAACATTGGTTCTGGTACACTGATTCAATACCGGTTCAAAGCAAATGCAGGCGTTTCCACTTCCGTATCGTGGGACACACCAACCACAGGAGCCTGCGAATACAGCGATCCTGCCGGAAACATCATCACCTCCTTTTACAATGGTTCGAATATTTCGGTGGCTGCGAATGCGTTGATAGTCAATGCCGGAAACGACATCATCATGACATCATCATCGGTTCAGCTCAATGGCTCTGCAACAGGAGGAACGCTGCCATACACATGGTCGTGGAGCCCCACAACCTGGCTCAGCAACCCGGCCATCGCAAACCCGGTTGCTTCACCGCCGGCTACTACTACCTATACTTTAACCGTTAACTCAGTTGGCTGCAGCGGCTCCGATCCGGTAAATGTTGTTCTTTCGGTGCCAGCTGACCTGACATTGCAAAACATCACCGTTGGCAGTGGCCAGACCAATTGCTACAACGCCACGCAAACCATCACGGTTGCCGGCGGTGGAACCACCTTTGAAGTTCAGGGTGGCGGCAGCGTA
>DYQT01000245.1 GCA_020719165.1 Draconibacterium orientale
TTTAAGACAGCCTTTTATTCATATAGTTCACCCGGGAAGTTAGCTGTTCAGCTCTTCAACAACAGCCTTAAAGGCTTCCGGATTGTTCATGGCTAAATCGGCCAGGGTTTTCCTGTTGAGGGTGATATTTTTCTCAGCAAGTTTCCCAATGAACACGGAATAGGACATTCCATATTGCCGGACGCCGGCGTTGATACGGGTAATCCACAAAGCGCGGAAATTCCGTTTCTTCGTGCGGCGGTCCCTGTAGGCATAGCCCAACCCTTTTTCCACTGAATTCTTTGCAACGGTGAGGACATTCTTTCGTCTTCCGAACTGTCCCTTCGCCCGTTTCAGAATTTTCTTCCTTCTCTCGCGAGAAGCGACTGCATTAACTGATCTTGGCATGGTTTCTGATTTTTTGCGTTAGCGTTCCCGTTTCGGGAATCTTTTGGAGCTAATCACAAGTTAAACAATGAATAATTAACCCTGGAGCATTTCCTTTACATTGGCTTCATCCGACTTATGAACCGTAGTGGAATACGTAAGATTGCGTTTCCGTTTAGTGGTTTTTTTGGTGAGAATGTGGCTTTTGTAAGCATGCTTCCGTTTGATTTTACCGGTGCCTGTAAGAGTGAATCTTTTCTTTGCGCCGGATTTGGTCTTCATTTTTGGCATGTTACTGGTTTTGATGATTAGATATTGACTATATGGCAGGTTTGACCCTGTTTTCTTTTATCGCGTTTAAAACCCTGTTACTTCTTGGGGGTGATAATCATGATCATCCGCTTGCCTTCAAGGCGGGGAAGTTGTTCAATTTTTCCAACATCCACAAGCAACTGGGCAAATTTCAGCAGAATGAGTTCTCCTTGTTCTTTGTAAATAATTGAGCGTCCTTTGAAAAAAACATCAACTTTCACTTTTGCACCCTCTTTTAAAAACTTTATGGCATGATTCAATTTAAAATTGAAATCATGTTCATCTGTATTCGGCCCAAGCCGGATCTCTTTAACAATTATTTTAGCAGTTTTGGCCTTCATTTCTTTCTGCTTTTTTTTCAGCTCGTAAAGAAATTTTTTGTAGTCAATCACCTTGCAAACGGGAGGATTTGCGGTTGGTGAAATTTCGACAAGGTCAAGGCCTTTAACTTCGGCAATGTTCAAGGCTTCACGAATGTTGTAGATACCTGGCTCAATATTTTCACCAACTACTCGTACAACCGGAGCCTTAATCCATTGATTAATGTTATAAGGCTCTTCTTTCTTCCCGGGTTTCGGATAACGTCGCGGGCCGCTAAATTGAGTTACTATTGTATTTCCTCCAATGATTAATGAATACTAAAGCGTTATATTATATGATTTCTCCAAGTTCAATCTGTATATCCTTTTCAACGATCCTCACAAAATCTTCAATTTTCTGAGGACCAAGATCTCCCTGACCATGTTTGCGCACAGAGACGGTACCTTCGTACTCTTCACGCTCTCCCACAACAAGCATAAACGGAATTTTCTTCAACTCAGCATCACGGATCTTCTTGCCGGCCTTCTCATTTCGGTCGTCAATCAGGGTGCGAATTTCGGAATTATTTAGCAAATTAAAAACTTTTTTTGCATAATCCTGATATTTCTCACTGATTGGCAACACAATAGCCTGATCAGGTGTAAGCCACAACGGGAAATTACCAGCTGTATGCTCCAGCAGCACCGCCACAAATCGTTCCATAGAACCAAATGGAGCACGATGGATCATGACCGGCCGGTGCTTCTGGTTATCACTTCCAATATACTCAAGTTCAAATCGTTCAGGTAAGTTATAGTCAACCTGGATCGTACCAAGCTGCCATTTTCTGCCCAAAGCATCTTTAACCATGAAATCCATTTTGGGGCCATAGAAAGCTGCCTCGCCCAGTTCAATAACCGTATTTAATCCGCGCTCTTCGGCAACCTCCATGATGGCGCGTTCAGCCTTTTCCCAATTTTCGTCGGAGCCGATATATTTATCCTTGTTTTCAGGGTCACGTAACGAAATCTGAACAATAAAATCATTGAATTTCAATGCTTTAAAGATCAACATTACAATATCCATCACCCCTTTGAATTCATCTTTCACCTGTTCCGGAGTACAGAAAATATGGGCATCATCCTGGGTAAATCCGCGAACACGGGTCAACCCGTGGAGTTCACCACTTTGCTCATACCTGTAAACCGTGCCAAATTCAGCAAGGCGGACAGGCAAATCGCGGTAAGATCTTGGTTTAACCTTATATATTTCACAATGATGAGGGCAATTCATGGGCTTCAGGAAAAACTCCTCTCCTTCCACCGGGGTGGAAATCGGACGAAAAGAGCTTTCACCATATTTCTGATAATGGCCGGATGTTTTGTATAATTCAACATTCCCGATGTGGGGACACATGACCTGTTCGTATCCGGCCTTTTTCTGAACTTTTTTCAGAAACATTTCAAGACGTTCCCGCAATGCCGCACCTCTTGGAAGCCATAATGGAAGTCCGAGACCCACTTTTTGAGAAAATGCAAACAGTTCAAGCTCTTTGCCCAATTTACGATGATCCCGTTTTTTTGCTTCCTCCAGAAACACAAGAAATTCATCAAGCTCTTTTTGCTTCGGAAAAGTAATCCCGTAAATGCGCGTTAATTGCTTGCGTTTTTCATCGCCGCGCCAATAGGCTCCGGCAATATTCAACAGTTTGATTGCCTTAATAAAGCTGGTATCGGGGATGTGGGGTCCCCGGCACAAATCGGTAAATTTCCCCGACTCGTAAAAGGTGATATGACCATCCTCCAAACCTTCCAGCAACTCTATTTTGTATTCATCCCCTTTCGTGGAGAAATAGCTGATTGCATCAGATTTGGTGACATCCTTCCGGGTAAAATTCTGCTTTTCCTTTGCCAATTCGAGGATTTTCTTTTCAATTTTGTCAAAATCATCCGACGAAATGGTATAATTTCCAAAATCTATATCATAGTAAAATCCATTTTCGATGTTCGGCCCAATGCCGAATTTTACCCCGGGATATAGCAATTCAATGGCTTCTGCCATCAAATGAGCCGAAGAATGCCACATGGAGGCCTTTCCTTCCGGATCACTCCATGTATATAATTTAATTTTGGCATCTGTTGATATTGAGCGGGTTGCATCCCAAACTTCATCATCAACCTGGATGGAAAGCACATTGCGTGCAAGTCCTTCACTGATGCTTTTGGCAATTTCGATACCTGTAACTCCTTCAGGATATTGACGTACCGAATTATCGGGGAGAGTAATATTAATCATGTAACAATGAATGATTTTAAGGGGTGCAAAGGTACAAATATAAATTTAATTCCCCATCACTTTAAATTCAGTGCGTCGGTTATTTGCACGTCCCTCTTCAGTAGTATTCACATCGATGGGTTGGGTAAAACCATATCCGGCAAATGTCAAACGTGTTTTAGCGATGTCATGTCCGATAAGAAATTCATATACCGCATTTGCCCTGTTCCGCGACAATTCAAGGTTGTGTTCTACACTGCCAATGTTGTCGGTATGTCCGCTGATTTCAATTTTTAGTTTTGGGTTCTTATGCAGCAACGCCAATAATTTCTGCAGTTCAGCCAGCGATTCATCCTTCAGGATAAATTTATCAGTATCAAAAAAGATATTCTTCAGAACCACCGTCTCACCAATCTTTATTGGTTTGAGTGGGATATTTTTCACGAAGGGTTTTGCCTGGGAATTGTAGCCCACCAGTGAAAAATTATCTGAATAAAAAAGATACCTGTCTTTGGATACATTCAATGCATAGTTTTTCTCGGTGGGTAAAACAAGCATAAATTCACCTGTAACAGGATCAGATTGCGATTGCGCCACCGTTTTTGATGTTTCCAGGTCAATTAATTCAAACCGGGCATCGAGTTTTGCTTTTGTTTCGTCATCAAAAACGATGCCTTTGAAAAAGGTAGCAAGCAACGGCCTGGCTTCTTTATAAAGTGTAAAAAAATAGACATCCTGGCGTCCTTTGCCTCCTAATTTATCGGAAGAGATATAGGCAACATTTCCCTTTGCATTGACCACGAGCGTAATCTCATCGGCAAAGGTGTTGATCGGATACCCAATGTTAACAGGCTTTTTCCATGTTCCATCTGAGGATTTTCTGGTATAAAAAAGGTCCAATTTCCCCAATCCCGGATGACCCTTGGAGGAGAAATAGAGTGTTTGATTGTCGGGGTGGATAAACGGAGCCATCTCCTCTGCCCTGGTATTGACAGAATCTCCAAGGTTTACCGGAATACTCCAATTGCCATCAGGCAGGAGTTCTGTTTTCCAGATATCAGAACTGCCTTTGCCACCCGGGCGATTGCTGGCATAATAGAGGGTTTTCCCATCAGATGAGAATGAAGGTTGTGAGTCCCACTGGGGAGAATTGACCACAGGCCCCAGATTTTCAGGTACCGACCAACTGTTACCTTTGCGATGCGCCCAGTAAATGTCGCAACGGCCATATCCGTCTTCTTCCCGGTTGCATGCAGCAAAAAAAAGAAATTTTCCATCAGGTGATATGCACAACGCACCTTCATTTCCATGCGTATTAATTGGCGGCCCCAGATTAAGCGCCTCATACCATGCTGAATCAGCACGCCTTGCAATATAGAAATCTTCTTCCCCCCGCATGTTCTGATCCAATGTTTGTCCATCCTTTGGATTTAACCGGGTAAAATAGAGCCATTCGGCATCGGAAGTGATGGCATTGATGTATTCATCATAAATGGTGTTGATGCTGTCGCCCATGTTAACCGGTGCAAAA
>DYQT01000509.1 GCA_020719165.1 Draconibacterium orientale
GCAATCAGTGAGGCGTGCGACGTTGAAAAATTCCGTCAAATTGTGGCTGCCGCCGTTGACGCTGCTATGGCTGGTGATGATAAAGCCCGCAGTTGGCTTTCAAGCTATCTTGTTGGCAATGCCGATGCAAAGGCTACCAGCTTATCACGGGTAGAATTTGCTGAACGGCAGCTTGCCCGTGATGAGGAACTGGACAAACTTTTTACACTGTAACCGTTTTTCTGCCGATTAAACGGGTGAGAAACAAAGAGAATAGGGCTAACTGAAGAACCAACATGTTCCTAGGAGCCTGTCGGACTTAGCCTAAAAATGGTGTTTTTGGGCATTTTTGAGGGCCAGCAAACCCCTCAAAATTTATAAAAACGATTTACAGACGATTTCAGGAATCCACTTTTCTAAAAATGCCGAAAGTCCGACAGGCTCCTAGCGTCTTTAAGCCCTCATTGCTGCACCTGCTTTAATTTTTGAACTGAAGTTCAGATACCACGGAAATACTACAATCCAGAGTAAAAGCATGCCTGCAACTACATGCCAAGTTTCTTTGCATACGGATGATTTGTACTGGCTAACATTAATTTTCGATGCATCAAAACCAGCCCAGATGGCACTGATAATAACGACAATAGTCATCAGATTAGAAGAGTTGACTCCAGTGTCCCTGGCAACAAAAAAAATAACAAAGATGATGAATATCGTTGCTGCAATACATGCCCATAAAGGAAAAATAGCCGTTGACGTTTTTGTTGATTGTACATACTCGAATTGAACAGCAGATGTAGAAATGCCAAGCATTGATCCGCAATGCTTACATTTTATGGCACCATCCTTGATTGTTTCCTTACAAAATGGACATTCCATTGTTTCATCTCCTTCTTATGCAACTAATTTTGTTGATATTTATGGATTCTCAAAACTAGCTGGCCGCCTGACCGCAAACAGAGCAACGGTAAGGCTTAAAAGAGTTGATCACCGAAACGGCTATCCAGACCAGAAACCATGGGATAAACCAGTTTATCAGGATCAGAGATGCAAGGGCGTGCAGGATATGGCTTA
>DYQT01000510.1 GCA_020719165.1 Draconibacterium orientale
CATAAACTGGTTACCAACAGAACCAAAGCCCCCATTATTGTTGCCATGATCATCTGTCGTTTTACTGCATGCATAACCCTCTCCTTGGTAAAAGATGGCCGGTGATTTTATTGATATAACCACCGGTTGTGATTGCAGAAATCGGATGATGCTAGTGTGTGGCTTCTTGCTGAGTTGATGGTATTTTGTGTAAATACCTGAAAAACATAGGAAAACCAACAAAAAAAGCAACACAAATAAGATATTCTACCGTTTTGATGTACTGGTAAAAATCAACCAGTGTATACACCGACTTAACCTGCCCAATGGTACTGAAAAGCTCCGACATGACTGTATCCTCCTTTTATCTGTGTCGGCAATTTGCCGACTGTGTATGTCGTGTATGTCAATTAAAACAAACTGTTATTTATGAGTTTTTTAGATTTTCAAAGGCACAGGCTACAACCTGACGTAGCTCTTCCTTATCTGCAGGATCAATTGGTTTCAATGAATGATAAAAAATACCCTCTTTGCGCATCTTGCGAATGATGGGTAAGGATGTCTCATCAGAGACTAAAATAATCGTCAAGTCCCGGCTGCATTTTTTAAGAAGCGGAATTAATTCTGCAGCAGCCAGTTCGTCAAATTCACTGCTTAAGAGAACCACTTGGGCCGATTTTTTAAGGATTCCATGGAGAACATTAGCAGCAGAGGTTGTAACCGTTACATTGTAGCCTGCTTCGATACAAAGATCAGCCAGGATCTTGCGCGATTCGATATTTTCATCAGCTATCAGAACACCTTGCATAACCGTCACCCTTGCTTTCGTGGATAGCCTGTATCTGAGAGCACTTACTTATCTGTCTTACCTTTCCATGGTGAAAAAGATGCTTCAGCAGGAGAGCTTGAAAAGAGCCCTTTTACCATTGAAAAAAACATAACGACAGCAGGAGCAACTTGAAATACGAGCACCATGATACCAAAACCGATAAAGAACCAGGTTAACATGCCACTCCCTGTTTGTTCACTGCCATATGTTGCGGCAAAGGATGATGTTGCGGTACCAACCAGCAG
>DYQT01000246.1 GCA_020719165.1 Draconibacterium orientale
ATTACCAACTCACTTTTCACACGGTTCCAGTCGAGGCAGCAGGAATCATTTGCCATGAAAGTGGTGGCAGCTTTGAGAAATCAGTTTGGCGGACATGCCGTAAAGGCCAAAAACTAAAAATTCATGGAAATAAAAAGTAGTTTCATCTACGTGATTTTTGGCGCCTCCGGAGATTTGGCGCGACGTAAACTTATCCCGGCATTATATTCACTTTTTGTGAATAAACTACTACCCGATCATTTTGCCATTATCGGGGTAGCACGAACAGAATATTCGGATGCGCAATTCAGGTCTGAAATGACCGCAGCGCTACAAAAACATAACGAGACAGATGTAGTTGACAAGATCAATACATTCATCACAAGACTGTATTATTCGCCATTGACCTACAACGATCCGGACACTTATAAACGACTGGAGAATAGGTTGCAGACCATCAGAAACCAAGATGATATTGGTGGAAATACCCTTTTTTATCTTTCAACTCCGCCTGAACTCTATCCAATTATCCCGGCGCATCTGGCATCATCGGGATTGAATCGCGAGGATAACGGATGGAAAAGATTGATCATCGAAAAACCATTTGGCTATGATCTGACCTCCGCGCTGGAGCTAAAGGATCGTTTATTGAAAGACTGGAAGGAAGATCAACTTTATCGTATCGATCATTACCTGGGAAAAGAGACGGTTCAGAATCTTCTGGTTACCAGGTTTTCAAACGGCATCTTCGAACCACTTTGGAACAGCAACTATATTCACCATGTAGAGGTGACCTCTTCCGAAGGCCTTGGTGTGGAGCAGCGCGGTGGTTACTATGATAAGTCGGGCGCTTTGCGCGATATGATTCAAAACCATTTGCTGCAGGTGGTGGCGCTTGCCGCGATGGAACCCCCGGCTACCCTACAGCCTCAGGCGATCCGCAATGAAATTTTGAAAGTTTTTCAGTCGTTGAGACCAATTAAAACTGAAGAGGTAAGCAAAGTGGCTCTGCGAGGCCAATACACAAACTCTAAGATAAAAAACGAAATGGTGCCGGGTTACCGTGAAGAAGACGGTGTATCGGAATATTCAACCACCGAAACATACGCTGCACTTAAGTTTTACATTGACAACTGGCGATGGGGTGGTGTGCCTTTTTATATCCGCTCCGGAAAGCGATTGCCTACTCGCGTCACAGAGGTAGTGATACATTTTAAGCAGACACCGCATTTCCTGTTTGGCCACCAGGCGAATTGTAGCTCATGCAACCAGCTTGTCTTAAGGATACAGCCCGATGAAGGAATGCTGCTAAAATTTGGCATGAAAACACCTGGCGCAGGCTTTGACGTGCAAAATGTAAATATGGATTTTCATTATTCTGACCTTACAGACCAGCGCATTCCCTCGGCCTACGAGCGGCTGATTTTTGATGCCATCAATGGGGATTCCACATTATTTGCCCGAACGGAAGAAGTGATAGAAGCATGGAAGTTTGTGATGCCGGTGCTCGATGCCTGGAAAAATGATCACACCGTGCCGCTTTATGGTTATCCCGCGGGCACTTGGGGCCCAAAGGGGGCCGATGAACTTATTGAAGGAAAATGGATAACCTGGCGATATCCATGTAAAAATTTAGCCGACGACGGCATTTATTGTGAACTATAACTTAAAGAATAATAAAATGAATATAAATACAAAAAAACTCCATGAAAGGGGTGTAAGCCTCTGGCTCGACAATATCACACGTAAAATGTTAAATTATGGAACATTGGAAAGATATATCAATGAATTATCCATCAAAGGTCTGACATCAAATCCTACCATATTTGATAATGCCATTGCAAAATCCGGAGACTATGATACTGCAATCCGCGAAGCTCCGGCCCACCTGGATTCGGAACAACTATTTTTCAACCTCGCGATTGAAGACATCCAAAGGGCTGCTGACCTTTTCAGGCCAATTTATAACCACACCAACAAGGTGGACGGTTTTGTATCGCTCGAAGTGTCGCCGCTACTGGCCTATGATACCGAAAAAACTATTGAAGCAGCCCAAACGATATTCAAAAAAGTCAACCGGGAAAATGTATTTATAAAAATTCCTGGAACGACAGAAGGCCTGGCGGCCATTGAGCAGGTAACCGCAGCCGGCATTCCGGTTAATGTCACCCTGCTGTTTTCAGATGAACAGTATAAGGCCGCTGCGGAGGCATGGCTCAGGGGCATTGAGATGCGCATTGCCCGGGGACTCTACTCGGATATACGGTCTGTGGCCTCGGTTTTTGTGAGCCGATGGGACAAAGCTGTTGCCGGAAAGGTGTCGAGTTCACTTCAAAACAAGTTGGGTATTGCTGTTTCGCAGAAAACCTATGAAGCATATCGTGACTTTCTGAAATCCGAAAGGGTACAAAAAATCATGAATGCCGGCGTTTCGCCCCAGCGACTGCTCTGGGCGAGTACTGGGGCTAAGGATCCTTCCGTTTCAGATGTCATTTACATAGAAAGCCTTATATCGCCTTTTACGGTGAATACGACACCTGAAAACACGCTCCATGCATTTGCAGACCATGGTCAAGCTGAGGGAGGCCTTACTTCATGGAGCGCTGATAACGATGAAATATTGCACGACTTCCGAAAGGAAGGTGTCGATATAACTGTGCTTGCCGCTGAATTGCAAGCTGATGGAGCCGAATCATTTATACAATCATGGACGCATCTTTTGCAAAGCGTAAAACAAAAGAGGCAAAAGGAGACTGAGGTTAAATCTTAATAAAGAATCAAACATGAACGAAATAGCAAAAACGACAAACAATCTGCCACGTGTGGTGATCATCGGGGCGGGATTTGCTGGACTCAACCTCATCAAAACTTTGGAGCACAAACCGGTCCAACTCATCCTGATCGACCAGAACAATCACCATCAATTTCAGCCATTGCTGTACCAGGTGGCCATTAGTGGCCTGGAACCGGATTCGGTCGTATCTCCGGTACGCAAACTATTCAAATCGTGCAATAATATGATTTTCCGTATGGCAAAGGTTGAATCAATCGATGCCGAAAAAAATCGTGTCATCACCAACCTGGGGTTTGTGCAATACGATTACCTGGTTGTCGCCACAGGCAGCAGCACCAACTTCTATGGATTAAAAAATATTGAAAACAACAGCATAGGGTTAAAAAGCATCAACGATGCGATCAACCTGCGCAGTTGGATTTTGCAAAACTTAGAAAAAGCCGTCGATGGCAGCAGCGATGAAGAAAAACAAAAACTCACCAAGTTTGTCGTAGTCGGTGGGGGTCCGGCGGGTGTCGAAATGGCGGGCGCATTGGCCGAGTTTAAAAAATATCTACTGCGCAATGATTACCCCGAGGTGGATAGCGACCTGATGAAAATTTACCTCATTCAGGCGGGCAACAGGGTGTTACCCACTATGACAGAGCGGTCATCCGGACATGCTTTGAAAATACTCCATGACCTTGGTGTAGATGTTTTGCTCAATGCACGTGTACAGGATTTTGTGGATGAAAGCCTCATAGTAGTAACGCCCAAAGGGACTCAGAAGATACTTACCGGTGCAATCATCTGGACGGCAGGTGTTGCCGGAAATACAATTGAGGGTTTTAAAGGGGACTTGCTGAGACCTGGAAATCGAATCGCCGTCAATGAATACAATCAGATACTGGGTTTTGACAATGTATTTGCTATAGGAGACATAGCGATGATGCAAACCGAAGCATATCCAAAAGGCCATCCAATGGTGGCGCAGGCAGCCATTCAACAGGGGAAAAAACTCGGCAAAAATATCCTTTCGCTCATAAAAACAGGTGAAATGAAGCAGGCCTTCAGGTACAACAATAAAGGTTCTATGGCCATCATCGGGAAAAAAGATGCTGTAGCTGATATTAAAAGTTTGTTCCTGAAGGGAAAATTCGGCTGGCTGATCTGGTCCATGATCCACCTGATAACGCTTACGGGGTTTAAGAATAAAATAGCCGTTGCCTTCAGTTGGACCATCAAGTACCTCACTTACGATAAGGCGAATCAGTTAATCATCAGAAAATATATCCCTAATGGTTCATTGAAAGCATGAGCGCTCATCAAGATGAATCAAAGCGACTGAAAGAGCACTACTCCGGAAAAAAGAACTGGCTGCGCTGGGGACCTTACCTCAGTGAACGCCAGTGGGGGACGGTACGCGAAGATTACAGCGCGGATGGCAATGCATGGGAATATTTCCCGCATGACCATGCCCGGAGTCGTACTTATCGTTGGGGCGAAGATGGTATCGCCGGTATTTGTGATGAGTTTTCAAATCTTTGCTTTGCCCCAGCATTCTGGAACGGCAAAGACCCGATCATCAAGGAAAGACTTTTTGGTTTGTCGGGCAGAGAGGGCAATCATGGAGAAGATGTAAAGGAGTTGTTCTATTATTTAGATAATACGCCAACCCATTCATATATGAAGCATCTGTATAAGTATCCACAATATGCTTTCCCATACAGTGATTTGGTAGCGAAAAATGCCTCGCTTTCAAAACATGATAAGGAATACGAACTGCTCGATACAGGAATTTTTGATGATGGTCATTATTTTGACATTTTCACTGAATACGCCAAGGCATCACCAGACGACATACTCATCCGCATTACCGCGCACAACCGGAGTGATAAGAAAGCCAAACTGACGCTGGCGCCAATGCTGTGGTTCAGAAATCTTTGGAGCTTCGGACTTACTGATAGTAAACCTGTACTTCG
>DYQT01000046.1:0-2283 GCA_020719165.1 Draconibacterium orientale
AGGTTTTCCTTTTTCAAACCTTTCAGAATTTTGTATTCTTTAGTAGTTTTATCGCTCCAGGCTTTGGAAATAATGTCTGTAAGCGTAGCAAACTGAAAGCCTTCTTTCAATCCTCGTTTTTTCCATTCATCTGTCAGTTCTTTCCTGATTTCAATACTTTTCAGTCGCTGATTAATCCAGTTTTCTGAATAGCCAAGGTTCAAATATTGCTCCAATGCTCTTTCGATAGTTAATTCAGGGTCTTGCATTTCGTCTAATCGTTCAGCGGCTACCTGTGCCAACCAAAGTTTAAAAGGTTCTGCTTTTGGGGATGGAATAGATTGAATGAGCCTAAAAAGCTGTTCTGTATCAGCTACATCGGTCAGATAAAATTTGCCATCGGCAGATTGCATTTTCAGTTGACTACAATTTGTAGCCAACTGACTTCCTTCTGCCTTTAACCTTGTTTTTAAAACACTCCAATATTTCCTCGGATTCGGACTTTCGGTTAAAATACCAATTACATCTACGATAGAAAAATACCATTTCTCTTTTTCAACATCCCAAAGGGTTCTTACTTTTCTGTCTTCGAATATCTTTATTGTATTTGCTTGTTTCATTTTTACTCGGGTTATTTTGATTCTCCGTTTCGTTAATAGGCGAAATAAATTTTGCAAGTTCTTTACCAATTACAACTAATTCGTTGTTATTGGTGCTTCTGCCTCTGGCCTCATAGCCAATATCTTCGGCAATTGCCATATTAATAGGGTGGTTGTCTAAACTGTTTTGTTTTGTCAAAAAGCAGTTTTCAGCTAATTCTTCTTTGAGAAAATTCACATTGCCGGAAAATGAAGTTTGAATAGCTGTTTTTCCTGCATGAATTATTTCAGCAATTCCCTTTTTATTGTCGTCATCAAGTATGTCTCTTTCTTGCGGGTCGGCAAAAAAACTAAATATAGTTCCTTTCATTCTCCTTTCGTTTTTCATTCTCAAACCATTTACTCTGTCATTTTCAGTGTCGGTGTCTTTTCTTCGCCTTGTTGGTAACATTGTTACGGTTATCTGACCAGTTCGACGGTTCCTTTTATCGTAACCAATTCTGATGCCGGGCCGCCAGCAGTTTCTTTGTAACGTACTATCCAGATGTAGGAATCGCCGGGACAATAATTACCGGTTTTCATTCCGTTCCACCCGATTAGAACACTGTTTGATTCAAAAATTGTTTCTCCCCACCGGTTGAATACCTGCATGGTAAATTCAGTTACATCGTCGGGACTTGCGAAAACCCTGAAGAGATCGTTCGTGCCATCGCCATTCGGGGAAAAGGCGTTGGGAACATAGATGTTTCGTGAACAATTCTTAACAATTACCGAATCTGAAGCGGTGCATCCAAGAGAATCGGTTACCGTAACCTTGTAGATCCCCACGGTGGTGATATCCATGTAGCGGCCGGAGCTGCCGTCGTGCCAGTTGTAGTTGCTGAAGTTTGCACCTGCATCGAGAGGGGTGGTTGTGCCGGTGCATAAATAATCTTTATCTGTCAGAATTACAGTGGGTTCCGTGGCCTGCGCCAGAGTAACCGGGGATGAGGAAACTGTTTGCTGCACCACACAAGTGAGAGATGAAGTGAGGCGGCAAACTACTGGTTGTCCGGCAAGGATGGCATTGGTTATAAAAACCGGTGCAGTTCCCTGCTGTGCCTGGATTCCGTCGACCAGCCATTCGTAAACCGGCGCAGTTCCTTCATTGACAGGCTCAGCAGTGAAAGTCACCGTTGTACCGGAACAGATCATGGCAGGGCTGGCAGAAACAAAGACCTCCGCTGTCAGCGCCAAGGAAGTGGTGATGCTAATGGTGTTTGACGTGGCGGGGTTATTTGTCGCACAGGAGGTATTTGAGGTAAACACGCAGATAACATCATCGCCGTTCACCGGCATGTAGGCATATACCGGGTTGTTTGACCCGACATTTGTTCCGTTGATTTTCCACTGATAGACCGGAGAGGTGCCGGGGTTTACCGGGGTGGCTGTGAAGGTTACGGAAGTTCCGGTACACACCGGATTTTCGCTGGCAACAATGCTGACACTGACCGGAATGGAGGAGGTTACCGACATGACGATATTGTTGGAGGTGGCAGGACTACCCGATCCGCAGGATGCGTTTGAAGTAAGCACACAGGTAACATCATCGCCGTTCACCGGTACGTAGGTATATACCGGGTTGTTTGACCCGACATTTGTTCCGTTGACTTTCCACTGATAGACCGGAGAGGTGCCGGGGTTTACCGGGGTGGCTGTGAAGGTT
>DYQT01000046.1:2383-19502 GCA_020719165.1 Draconibacterium orientale
CACTGATAGACCGGAGAGGTGCCGGGGTTTACCGGGGTGGCTGTGAAGGTTACGGCAGTTCCGGTACAGACCGGATTTTCGCTGGCCGAGATGGTGATGCTTACCAGGGTTATGGGTAATACGGACACCGTAACATCTGCACAAGAGGAGACGCCGCAAAGATTTTCCCATCGGGCATAATAGGTGGTTGTGACCGTAGGAGATAGTATGGTAATGCTGTTATTTGAACCACTCCCGGCTCCGATCGGGGTACCACCGCAACTTGCGCTAAACCAGTTTAACGTTGTTCCTGATCCTCCGGTGGCTGAAAGGGTTATGTTTCCGGGGTCATCGGCACAAAAACCGGTGCGGTCGCTTGATGCAGAAACCGGAGCAACAGCAGCAGGATAAAATAGCTGAGTTTGGCCCCAATTGGTTTCATTGTAAGCCCTTCCGCGGGCTCCATTGTAATCGTTGCCCAGGGCATCGGTGGTGTAACGGTAAGCATAAATCTGGTAATAGAGTGGACCGCTGCAGGGAACCGGCATATTGTCGGTGAATGTGAGGGTTTGTGAAGAGGGGATGTTGGCGATTACAGTGGCTCCGCCAGTTATATCCCCAACGGCATAGGTATGGCCGTCAAAGGGCCCGGCAAAAAGGTTGGCAGTGTTTCTTAAAATGAGATATCCCTGTGTTCCGTCGGCAGGATAGGGATCAACGGCTGCATTCCAGTTCAGGGTTACCTGTGTATTCGCCGGATTCACATTGCCGGTAAGTACCGGATTGATCCAGTCGGGGTCGCGTTCATTGTGCCAAAAATAGCTGTTTGCGGCCGTAGTGGATTCGCAGTTTGGCAATCCGAAGGAGATTTCGGTATTGCTTTTGGCGGTCCAGGTGGTTCCATCCTGTGGTGACAAATGGCCGAATTCATCGACCTTGCTGCCCGGGCAAACAAAAACCGCTTCGCCATCGGCCAGGCTGGCTTTGTGATTGAGTTTTGGTGTTGGGAGTGGTGTCCAGCTTGAACCAAAAGTTGATTTATGTCCCAGGGCATGGACGAATATTCCGGATGAATTGAGCAGTTGCAGAAGGTCACCTCCTCCGGCAATATTCAGCGTGGCCCCGGCGTAATTTGGAGCTGTTCCAAAATTTCCTCCGTTAAAATAGGCTACATCGTTGGCAGAAACCTCCAAATAACCATCTGCTTTGTTGTTGTCTGTCGGGTGCGAATTTCCTGCTGTTCCAACCTGGCGATGCCAGATCATGATGATCGTGCCTGCACGCATGTTATTCCAAAGGGTGATGTTGTTGAAGGTAATTAACGGCTGAAAAGCTGTTTGTGCCGAATTGTTGTCCTGTAATGTCCAGTTTCGCAGGTCAACGTTATCAGCAACAACAAGCAATTCAGTCCATTCATCCCTTGGATCAAGGGCATTGAAATAGCTGCTCACCATTACGGATGAGTCGGTGGCGAAAGTTCCGGCAGGGTGATCGGTATTCTCATACTTTTGACTCTGGGAACATATCGGGATGAACCAATAAAATAAAAGTGCCAAGAAAATACCGTCACGTGTCACGTGTCACGATTTTAACCTCGCTACCCTGTCGATGAGTCCCTGTCGGTGTTCTTCATCGGAGGAGTTGGGATCCTTCATTTCACGAAACATGTTGCAGGGAAGTTCTGCACAGTCGCCGCAATCCTTGTAATTTCGTGTATTCACAGCGCAATCGTACAACGGGCATACCTTTGTCGGCATATGTTCAAGCGCCCAGAATGTTTGTCCCTTTACGGCATGACAACCATTGCATTGATTTCCGAAAAATTCGCAGTCGGAGCAAATCAGACCGCATGCAGAAAGTACCATATATTTGATTTTGTTGTCAAAGATAGCAAATTCGCAAAAAAGTTGGCATGAGGTGGCGATATTTCAAGTTACCGTAGGTATATTTTGCATCAAATTTTTATTAATTTTACTTCATAATTAAAAACGACCGATATGAAAAAGATTCCGTTTCTTCTGATATTGCTTCTGTCCGTTTCAGTTTTCGGCCAGAGACCGTTCCCTCCGCGGAAACCCGGTAGTCCAAAAACACCAAAAGAAAGCGTCCCTGAGGCAACCAGTTCTAAAAAAGCCGGTGCAAATGATTTTCTGGCCTTGGTGAGGGTTGTAAAAGATTGGGGATTTGTTGATGAATCGGGCAGTTTTGCCATTACACCGCAATTTGAGAATGCCAAACCGTTTTCTGGCGGTTATGCCAGGGTGAGGAGTATGGGCGACTGGGGATATATTGATAAAAAGGGAGCCTATGTAATTAACCCTCAGTTTGAAAGGGCTGAAGACTTCAGCGACGGACTGGCCAGGGTTGTTAAATTCAAAAAGTGGGGCTATGTTGAAAAGACAGGGACTTTCGCGATCAATCCACAATTTGATGATGCAGAGGATTTTAATGATGGATTGGCGCGGGTGAGGAAAGGAGTATCATGGGGACTCATCGATTCAAAGGGTAGCTATGTGGTAAATCCACAATTTGCTGAACTGGGTCTTTTTTCCGATGGTTTGGCACGTGCCCGGGTTGGGAAGGAATGGGGATATGTTGATAAATCAGGGAAATGGATCATAAATCCACAGTTTGATGATGCAGAGGATTTTGATGGTGAGCTTGCTCGTGTGCGGAAGGGGACTCAATGGGGTTATATTGATAAATCAGGCACCTATGTGATAAACCCGCAATTTGAGGCGGCAGGTAATTTCTCAGAAGGATTGGCATGTGCAAAGAAAATGCACCAGTGGGGTTTTATTGACAAAAAGGGCATCTGGTCGGTGAACCCGCAATTTGACCAGGCTGGAGATTTCTCAGCAGGGCTTGCAAGGGTCAAAAAGGGCAGAGAGTGGGGATACATTGAACATTCGGGAACCTATGCCATCAATCCGCAATTTGACGATGCGATGGATTTCAATAAAGAGATGGCCAGGGTGAAAAAGGGAACCCAATGGGGATTTATCGGTAAAAAGGGGCTTTATGTGATCAACCCGCAGTTTGACCAGGAAAGTGAATTCGTCAATGGTTTCTCGGCAGTTAGAAAAGGCACCAAATGGGGTTTTATCAACACATCGGGGAATCTGGTAATCAATTGTTTGTATAGTGATGCGGAGAATTTTTCAAAGTAATCCTGAGAAACCATCCGTATATCACCAAACTATTTTTCCCTTACCAACCACCTCATTTTCGACATTTTTAAGTACCCATATCCTCAAGCCATCATGTGTTTCATGGATTTGGGCCAATCCCCTCTTCACTGGAAATATTGCTTCGAGTTTCCCGTTGATTTGGTAAAAAATCAGTGTGCCATCTTTAGGGAAATTGAGAATTTCAACATATCCCTGTTTGTCAGGGCCTTTGAGCCTGATGTCCTGATAATTTTGAGAACAGGTTGTTATTCCTGTATTTGAAATGGTTACATTGCTTTGTGCCGAATCGCAGAAACAGTTGTTACAGGCGCGTAACCCGATGGTCCAGGTTCCGGATACGGGGTAAATGTGGTAGGGTTCATTTTGCTGGGATGTTTGTCCATCGCCAAAATCCCACAACCAATCAGATGCACCTGTGCTCATGTTATGGGTAAACACGGTGTCACCCGAAGTGGTCAGGCTGAAACCGGCATGAGGCCTGTCATTATTGAGATTCCAGTGGGATGAATAACCGAAGGTGATTGAATCGGCAGCCTGCTGCAGCAATAAGGCCGAGTCGGGGGCGAGACCGGCTGTAAAACCATTGCCCGCTGATGGTTTGCCAAAGATCACATTATAAAAGACACATGCCGAAAGATATGAGCCATTCAGGTTTGGATGGGAGTTATCGGCATCGTGGAGCACCATTCCCGAGTGATTGATCACAAATCGCCACGCCTCCCCAACGGGTGCGATCCAATTGGAAAGTGAATCGGCAATGCCTTTGTATGCGATGGTAAGAGAATCCTGCATATGGTTAAATCCGGTAAAGTCGGGACTGCAATAATTTGGTTCAAAACACTGTATGCCGCCGAGCCTGCGCCCCCATGTGAGGAAGAACAGCACCCGGCAACATGGATGCACTGATTTAACCGAATCATGAAGAATCGTGGAGGCAGGGTACATGCAGCTGTCGCGTAAACGGGAAATTGCCGGGATTTGGCTTTGCTCCTGCAGCACGGTGAAGTCCCAGTTGTTCTCGTTTATTTTTGCCAGTGTTACGGGATCAGTGACATGGGCAAAGGGTTGCCAGCCAAGCGTGTAGCCTCCCGGAGCGTTGCTGTCAAAGAAAAGCGAGTCGCCGGATGACCGGGCAAGCGCCGCGGTGAGGAGGGGGAGATTGTTTACATAGGTGTAGCTGTTTCCAAGGAACAATACCCTTCGTAACAGGTTTTGCGAAAAAACGATGGAAGGCATCATCGCCATCAGCATACAAAGCAACCAGCCGATCAACCGGGCTTGTGTCATTTTGTTATCCGGGGTATTTGTCATTCTGCAAAATTGAGAATATTTCTATCTTTGTTGTTCCTTTTATGCAAAAAATTTAATTTTTACATTCATTCAAAAAAGCGGCCATGGCTAAAATTATACGGATCCTCTTATTTCTTCTTCTTTCTATACCCATGATTTTATCAGCCCAGAAGGATACGTTGCGGCAAATTCCGATGCCGATTCATAAAAATGTCATTAAATTCAATCCCACCCCCATGTTGTTGTGGAGTACGAAAAATATTACATTTAGTTATGAACGCATATTGAATAAGAAACAATCCATCGCACTTACCCTCGGTTACCTGGAGTTCCCCAGCCTTTTCAAGGATACCATAGCCAACGTAATGGCCATCACCAGCAGGAGTAAATATGGGATCAACGTGGCCCTTGAATATCGTTTTTACCTGATGAAGCGCAATGTGCGACCGATACCCGATGGTTTATATATTGCTCCTTTTGCCAGTTATTACGGATACCATTTCAGCAACGATGTGAATATCATCCAGGTAGCTATTGACAGTGCCGGGCAGGTCAAGGGGAATTTTTATGTGTTCAACGCCGGGGTTGAGTTGGGATACCAGTTTGTTTTTTGGAAAAGGCTGACCCTCGATCTTGTTTTTATCGGACCTGCGGCAAGCTATTATGGTGGGGGGCTGAACCTTTCTGCAAGCCTTAACTTCGAGGATTTGAAAACACTCAACGAAGATCTTTATAACAAACTAAAGGAAAAATATCCGATGATCGGGGATTTCGTGGTCAACAAATCCTTTAAATCGAATGGAAAAATTGACCTCTTCAGTATCGGTTTCCGCTATCTGGTCCAGATAGGGTTTCACTTTTAGAGTCTGTTTAAAATTCATTTAGAAATTCGATTAACCAGTAGCCGAATCATGGATAACTGGATAAATTCTCTTGCACCTACGCTATCATTGATATTGGCAGCATGAATAACGATAATAATAAACCGATTCCCACGGAGCGCATTCTTTTGGCAACATTCTCCATTTAACTCCGCTTTTTTCACTGTAAATGACTGGTAGTGACCTCTTCCCGGCCTTCCCCGTCAAGGTTACTCTTTATACACATTTTTTTCTTTTCTTTCTGAACCTTACTTTCTTTGGCTACCACCCAAGAAAGTAACAAAGAAAAGTCACCGCTGCACAAAAATCTCTAAAAATCAGCGTCATTCGCTAAACTGCGGAAACTCGTCGCTTCGCTCCTCAAACAGTCCGCAGTTTTACGCTCATTCCTCGATTTTCTTAACGTGATTTTTGTGAGGCGGCTCCAGTGCTTAGTAAACATTGTACCATGATTGCGATGATTTTAGCATAAGGCCAAAAGAACCATCATGAACCTGGAAGTGGTTACATACTTCTGAAAAGCGCAGTTAATTTGCTTTTACGAGGAAATAGTTCTTTTTGCCTTTCTGAATAAGAATATAGGTGTCATTAAGCAGAAGTTGCCCGTTGATGATAAAAGATTCGTCAACCTTGGTTTTGTTTACCTGCACCCCTCCCTCTTTCAACATCCTGCGCGCCTCGCCTCTGGAGGGAAAAATCCCGGTCAGATCAGTAAGAAATTCGGTGATGTTCAATGATTTCACTATTTCACTTTTAGCAACTTCGCATTGCGGCACACCTTCAAAAACCGAAAGCAGGGTCTCTTCCGATAATTTCATCAGCGTTTCATGGGTGCCTTTGCCAAAAAGGATTTCTGAGGCTTCCACGGCTGATTGCAGATCTTCTCTGGAATGAACCCTTACGGTAATGTTTTCGGCAAGCGCTTTTTGCAACACCCTCAGATGAGGAGCTTCATCATGCTCTTTTTGGAGGCGTTCAATTTCGTCTTTTGAGAGCAGGGTAAACTTTTTAATATACTCAGAAGCATCGGTGTCACTGGTGTTTAACCAAAATTGGTAAAACTTGTAGGGGGAGGTTTTTTTCGGGTCGAGCCACACGTTTCCGGATTCTGTTTTTCCGAATTTCCCACCATCCGCCTTGGTAATGAGCGGGCATGTGAGGGCAAAGGCATCGCCTGAAAGTTTCCGCCGGATCAGTTCCGTGCCGGTTACAATGTTTCCCCATTGATCGGAACCACCCATCTGGAGCTTCACGTTTTTATGCTCAAACAGCCAGCAGTAATCGTAACCCTGTACAAGCTGGTAGGTAAATTCGGTGAAAGAGATGCCCGACCCGGAATCCATCCGTTTTTTTACAGAATCTTTGGCAATCATGTAATTTACGGTGATATGTTTGCCGACTTCCCGCAGGAAATTGAGGAAAGTGAATTCCTTCATCCAGTCGTAATTGTTGACCATCTCTGCAGAATTAATTCCGCAATTAAAGTCGAGGAATTTTTCAAGCTGTTTCTGAATACAATTTTGGTTATAGCGGAGTACCGTTTCATCCAGCAGGTTGCGCTCTTCCGATTTTCCGGAGGGATCGCCGATCATGCCGGTAGCGCCTCCGACTAAAGCAAAGGGTTTATGTCCGGCACGCTGAAAATGAACCAGCATCATGATCGAGGCCAGGTTACCGATATGAAGGGAGTCGCTTGTAGGGTCGTATCCAATATAGGCCGAGGTTATCTCTTTCAGCAATTGTTCTTCTGTTCCAGGTGTCATGTCGTGGATCATTCCCCGCCAGCGGATCTCTTCGATAAAATTCATGTGGATATTTTTTGCAAAAGTAAGAAAAACCCCGCTATCGGTTCCTGTAAGCTGCAATAAAGTAGATAATCAGGGGAATAAGTATCCCACCTAAAAAAGTTGGCAGAAACCATAATCCCAATCCTGAATCTTCTTTTGCCACTACGCTGATGGTTGCATAACTGATATAAAAAAACATCCAGATGATGGCGGCCTTCAGGTAACTGATGAGCCTGATCGCTATTTTATACTGCCTGAGCGCATTTTCAGCGGTGATTTTAACCGAATAATTGAACTGGTGCGGGATGAGTACGATCAGGCTAAGCAAAATGTAGATGAAAACAGCAATTCCCGGTAGCAACCAGAGTGTCGATTTGGCTGAATAGTCATCGGGCTGCCCTGATGCATTGAAGTGAGACGGAATGATGTCGGGCAGTTTTGGGAAATGATAAATTACATATCCGAATAAAACCAGCAAACCCAAAAGAGCCAGTGCTTCGAGAAACCAATCGATGGGTTCTCTTGCCGGTTTGACTGCCGCACGGCCCGATTTGTTTTCCCGTTTCTTTTTTAGCAATCCAATAATATTTTTATTCAGCATCATATTGGTTTGTTATTTTTCAGGGTTTTCATCCGGTGTTGAGGAGTGTTTTTTAGGCATTCGTCCCGACTCTTTCAGCGCTTTTTCAATGGCCCATTCCAATTGGCCATTCACCGAACGAAACTCATCAGCAGCCCATTTTTCAAGCGCTTCATAGATTTCGGGGTTGACCCGGAGCATGAAAACCTTCTTTGTAGCCATAAGCAGCCTACTGATGCAAAGTGCCTGTATTCACTACCGGAGTTGTGTCCTTATCGGAGCAAAGTACAACCATCAAGTTGCTGATCATGGTTGCTTTCTTGTCTTCATCCAACTCGATGATGTGCTTCTTGCTGAGATGATCAAGAGCCAGCTCGACCATGCTCACGGCTCCTTCCACAATCTTGGTTCGGGCAGCAACCACGGCTGTTGCCTGCTGACGGCGCAACATGGCTCCGGCAATTTCTGAAGCATAGGCAAGATAGCTGATCCTGGCTTCGAGGACCTCAATTCCGGCCATCGAGAGCCGCTCCGAAAGTTCCCGTTCGAGCGCTTCATGAACCTCCTCACCGCCGGCACGAAGGGTAATTTCCTTTTGCTCATCATCGAAATTGTCGTAAGCGTAATGACCAGCAAGCTTCCGTGTTGCCGATTCGCTCTGAATATCGACGAAATGGGCAAAATCATCTACTTCAAAGGCGGCCTTAAAGGTGTCGCGAACCCGCCAAACCAGCACACAGCCAATCATGATCGGATTTCCCAATTTGTCATTCACTTTGATCGGCTCCCGATTCAGGTTACGGGCACGCAGAGAAACTTTCTTTTTTACAAAAAACGGATTGACCCAAAAGAAACCGTTTGTTTTAATGGTTCCTTTGTATTCACCAAAAAGCACCAATACGGATGATTCGTTGGGATTCACCACAACCAGGCCAAGAACAGTAAAAACAGCCCCGACAATGCAAAGCAGCGAAAAAACTATTCCGACGACGGATTGATTTAAAAAAACAAGCCCGCTGATGCCAAGGCCCAGCAGCACAATGATAACCAGGATGCTCAAATATCCCGAGGATGTTGAACTGATTTTTTCTTTTTCCATGACTTCATGATTTAATTAATATCAATATGATATTAAAATGAAGTTGCAATAATACTACATTTTTTAGCAGAAGTCAATCTTTTTGAAATAATTTTCGCAGAGGAGAACTACATTCCCAACTGGTTCAGCAGGAATTCGAAATCGACCATGATGTTATCGATGCGCTGTTTGGTGGCCTGACCTGAACCATGACCTACATTGTAATCAATGTACAGCAAGATCGGGTTGATCTGTCCCGGATTATTTTGCAATGCGGCGGTAAATTTCTTGGCATGCAGCGGGTCAACACGGCTGTCGTTGGCGCCGGTTCTCACGAGCATGGTGGGATGATTGATGCCTTGCCGAACATGATGGTAAGGGGAATAGGCCAACAGGTTTCTGAAATCAGGTTCGTTGTCTGAGGATCCATATTCGGGGATCCAGTACCTGGCGATCAGAAATTTATGAAAGCGGATCATATCGAGCAGCGGAACTGCACAGATTACGGCTTTATAAAGATCGGGTCGCTGGGTGGCAATCGCACCCATCAGCAAACCTCCGTTGCTGCCTCCCTCGGCCACAATTTTTCCGGTATTGGTATATTTTTCCTTCACAAGCCATTCGGCACAGGCATTGAAGTCGTCGAAGCAGTTTTGTTTATTCAGCAGCATTCCATCCTGATGCCATTTTTCGCCATATTCATCTCCTCCGCGGATGCCGGGTTCGACCACAACTCCGCCCCGGTTGATAAACGGCGCATAATAACCATAGTAACCAGGAGAAATGCCGATATTAAAACCGCCGTAAGCTGTTAAAAGCACAGGGTTGTTGCCATCGAGTTTCATATCTTTCCGGTGAACAACCAGGCAGGGTATGCGGGTGCTGTCGTGTGAATAGTAAAATTTAATTTCCCCAACGATGTTGCTCATGTCGATTGGCATTACGCGGGAATAATACAAACGCCATTTGAAATTGGAAGGGGAGGCTACATACATTTTTCCGGGGGAGGTGAACGTGCTCAAATAGATGTAAACAGAATCTTCTTCCCGGTCGTAACTTACATAATTCACATTCCCGATTTCGGGTAATTCAATGGAATTAAGCGCTTTGCCTTTGGCGTCATGGAGGGTTAACCGGCTCTGGATATCTTTTTTATCCTGTACAATCAAACGGCCATCTTTCAGCACCTCTACATTTTCGATTACGGTCGCCCCTTCAGGGATGAGTACCCTCCAGGCTTTGTAAGCGGGATTGTCTAAATCGGCAATCATGAACCGAAAATTTGGTGCATTGTCATTGGTGAGAATGTAAAGGTTGTTGCCGATGGCTGACGGGTATGCCTCGAACTCCTTGCTTTCATATATGAGTATGCCTTCATCGGTCGTTCCCGTTTTTCTCATTTTACAACTATTCGAATTAAAATTGCTCTCACCGAAAAAGGTTACATTTCCATACCGGTTATCATAGATATAATAGGAATCCTTCGCATCATTTGTTGTTCCAATGAATTGTGCTTTTTCCACAGGATCGCCTACTTTCCAGAGGTAGGTTTTTAAGGGAGCCTGACTGTCGATATCAGCCTGGCTGCGGATTGTAAAATAGGCATGTTGCTGGTCTTTTGTCCACTGATATCCAAAGATGTTTTCAAGAGCCGGATAGAGAATTTTCCCGGTACGGGTATCGATAATGTAGGTGGTGGATATTTCGGCCCCGCTTTTTTGTACACTTACCGCGGCCCGTTCGCCATCATAGGTATATGCAACCGAGGTGGTGGATGTTTTTCCGGAAGTGTCGAGTTTCACAGGATCCCAGATCTGTATCTTCTTCCCGTTGAGAATGGTATAAACAGAAGACTGTTTGTCCCCCTTCTTTTTTATGGTCTGGAAGACCCGTTTTCCCTCTTTGCTAAGCGGTCCTTCGTAATCCATGTCGATAAAGGCGGCAAACTCTTCGCGCAGTCCCGGGTGGTTTCTTTGCGTGGCATTCAGGTATTGCACGCTGTAATCATGCTGGGCTTTTGTCCAGGCCACGACCAGCGGGTTGGTTTTATCTTCGAGCCAGCGGTAATTATCGGTCAACAAAAACCCATGCAGTGTATCAACAACTGGTTTATTCTCTGTTGCCGGAGGATTGAATAGCACTTGTGCCGAACTGAAAAGTGGCAGCCAGAAGAGCAATAGGATCAGGTGGTTTTTCATGGTGATTTGGTTTTTATGTGATAGGTGAAAGGTGACGCGTGACAGGTGACAGGTGACAGGTGACAGGTGACAGGTGACAGGTGACAGGTGACGCGTGACAAGTGACAAGTGACGCGTGACGGAGTGTTTTGTTTTCTGTTATATTTTTATGGCCCGGACTACCTGCTGAGATGTTCCGGTTGATATCCTAAGAAAATAAATGCCCGACGGAACCCCATTAAATTCATCCAATTTAAGAACAGAGAATTCGCGGAGAAGAAGGGTTTTTGAACTCACCAGTTGCCCGGAAATCGTTAGCACCTCGATTTTGACCGATTCTGAGGTGTTAAGATTGCATTTCAGAACAGGTGCACCGGAAAATGGCATTGGAAACAGGGAGAATTGATTTTGAGGAGCAGGGGAGAAATCAGGTGTGGCAAGCAGGGCCCTGGCGTTCATCATGTTGGGAATTCCCCAGCCATATAATGAATCGGGTATGCTTGATCTGGAGGCAGTATTTCGCACAGCATTGCGGATTTGTTCGGCAGAGAATGCGGGTGTTGACTGCCACAAACAGGCAAGTGCGCCAGCCATCAGGGGAGAGGAGAATGAGGTTCCGCTACCCTGGCCAACGGTGCCCCACCCTGAAACCACGGTGGTGCCATATCCTTGTGCTGTAACATCGGGCTTTATCCGGTCGTCGACGGTTGGACCGGTAGAGCTGAAATAGGCATACATTCCTGATGCATCAACGGCGCCGATGGAGAGAACACTGTCGCCATCTGCCGGTGCACCAACATATTGCCATGCTGAGCCTCCTTCGTTTCCGGCGCTGTTTACAACCAGAATGCCCCGGCTTGCAGCCATATCGGCGGCCCTTGTTACCGGGGTGGTGTTGCCATCCAGATCGGCATAGGTGTGATCAAAAACGGGGTTGTCGAAGGTGGTATATCCAAGGGAAGAATTGATAATATCGGCTCCGAGGCTGTCGGCAAACTCAGCGCCACCGGCCCAGTTATACTCTTCGATGAGCTCTTCATAGTCGCCTACTTCGGTGCGAACCAGCCAAAAAGAGGCGTGGGGGGCAGTTCCCACCATTTCGCCCGGCAGGTTGGCTCCAATGGTTGAAAGAACACTGGTGCCATGTGTATGCATGTCGTCGCCGAAAACATTGTTCCCGGGCAGGTTGAAATCACGGGTACCCAAAATCTGGTTGTTCATCCAGAGACTGTCAAATGCTTGAATCTGGTCGACCCAATGGAATCCTGCATCCAGAATGGCGATCATCATACCCTGTCCGGTATATCCAAGGTTGTGCAAACCATCAACGGAGATCATGTGTGCCTGATTGTATGCCTGGCCATAATTGATTGTACCTGAAGATTTAACCGTGTTGCCCGGTACAGTCTGGCTGAATGTGTAGGGAGGTATTCCTTCGATGGTTTGAGTTCCCGGGCTGGACTTTGGTTCAAACGCACCATCCTTTAAAGCCTGGTCGATGCGATCGACGAACGGAAGCGCTGCAATGTTTGCTAAGATCAGCGGATCGTTGGTGTTGACAACCACGGCATTGAACCATTTCAGGGAATAAACCACCACAGCGCCGGTTGCGGCAATCTGGGTAATGTAGGATGGGGTAACAGGAAGATCCCGTAAATCAAGTGGAATATTTGATTTAGTGCGGCGATCAATAGAACGCTGGGTAAGAAAGGCAGCAGGATTGGAAAGCGTGTAGGGGTTATTGTCTTTGTTTTTCAGAAAAACAACATGTTTTTGCTCCTGGGCGAAAATGGTGATTGAAAAAATGATGGCTGAGGCTATAATGAGAAAACGTTTCATTGGCGGTGGAGGTTATAAATGGTTGATATTTATTTGCAAAAGTAATGAATATTTCACCACATGTTATGGCTTTGGCCCCATATTGAAAATCAACTCTCCGCCAGCCACCAGATCGGCATGGTCAATAAAAAGGCTTTCACAGGGTTTACCGTTGAGGCTCACCGATTGAATATAAATATTTTTATGGCTGAGGCCTTTCGCTTTGATATTGAAGGTTTTTCCATCGGGGAGCATGATGGTTGCCGAAGAGACGCAGGGGCTGCCAATGGCATATTGGGTGGTTCCGGGACAAACCGGATAAAACCCAAGCACGCTGAAGACATACCAGGCGCTCATCTGTCCGCAATCGTCGTTGCCGCATAAGCCATCGGGTTTGTTGTGATACATGGTGTTCACGATCAGATGGATACGCTCCTGGGTTTTCCAGGGTTTTGAGGTATAGTTGTACAGGTATGGCACATGATGGCTGGGTTCGTTGCCATGTACATAATTTCCGATCAGTCCGGCCCGAGTGACATCTTCGGTTTCTGCAAAATATTTATCATCAAGGTGCATGGTGAAAAGTGAATCGAGCCGTCTGATGAAGGGCTTCTCTCCTCCCATCATGCCGATATAGTACAAAACGTCGTGGGGAACGTAATACGAATAGTTCCAGGAGTTTCCTTCAATAAAGCCCTGTCCGATGGTAGATAGGGGATCGAAGGGTGTTTTCCAGGCGCCATCCGATTTTTTTGCTCGGATAAAGCCGGTTGAAGGATCAAAAAGGTTGCGATAATTCAGAGAACGGTCGGCGAAGTGTTGCACCTGATCTTCCGCGAACTGCTTTTCTGCATCCGATGGTTCTGAGGCATTGATCATTGCCCGGGAAAAGGCTGCGATGGTGTAATCATCGAAGGCATATTCGAGGGTAACAGAGGCCGAATTCCCAAGTTTATCATCGGGGAGATATCCATATTTCATATAATCGGTGATGCCATCGTAATATTGATTGGTGGCCGTGGTTACACATGCTTTCAGCGCTTTATGAGCATCAAATCCGCGGATACCTTTTACGTAGGCATCGGCAATAACAGGTACACTGTGGTATCCGATCATGCACCAGTTCTCGTTACCGTGATGCGACCAAACAGGCAGCATCTGTTCGGGGCTTTGTTCGTAATGGGCCAGCATGGAGTTGACCATGTCGGAGGTTCGTTTTGGATAAAGCAAGGCAAGCAAAGGGTGTTCGGCGCGATAGGTATCCCAAAGTGAGAAAACAGAGTAGTTGGTAAAACCTTCCGCGCGGTGAATTTCCTGATCTACGCCACGATATCTGCCATCAACATCACTGTAAGTTGCCGGCGACTGCAGCACATGGTAAAGGGCAGTATAGAAATTGATTTTCCGGTCATCCGACGACATAATTTTTATTCTGCTGAGCTCATTTTCCCACGATTGCCGGGCTTCCGTTCTGGTTTTATCAAAATCCCAATGAGGAATTTCTTCCTGAAGGTTTGCCAGGGCACCCTCCATGCTCACGGCTGAGAGTCCGATCTTGATTTTGATCTTCTCAGCATCTGCGGTTTTAAAATCAAAATGAGCTCTGACCTTCTTTCCGGCCATTTCGGGGAAATTTTCCTGTTGGTTGAACTTGCGCCAGAATCCGCGGTAAACAGGCTGTTCGTCGTTCAGAAAGCCATAACTTATAAAGGGTTTGGAAAAGCTCAGGGCAAAATAGATGTACCGGGTTCGTGCCCATCCCCGGGTGATGCGATAGCCCGTGGCCAGGGTATCGTTGTGAACCCGCACATATGCCCATAACACCTTTCCGTCGTAGTTGTAAATTCCATGAATCATATCGAGGATGATATGCGCACTGTCGGACATGGGAAAAGTGTACTGGTGAAATCCGGCCCTGTTGGTGGCGGTGAGTTCTGCTTCCACATCCGGGTCATCGAGATGAACCCTGTAATAACCGGGAGAGGCTTTTTCTGTTTCTTTGCGAAACCGCGAACGATAACCGGTTTCGGGATGATCTGCAGTTCCGGGGTTTAGCTGCAGTTTCCCCACAGTTGTCATGATGAGAAAATCGCCCAGGTCGGAATGGCCGGTGCCGTTGAAATGGGTGTGGCTGAACCCGACAATGGTTTTATCGAGGTACTGATAACCGGCGCAGTAACGATACACATCGGGATTGTATTTCCCGTTCTTTTCATAGGGAATGGTATCCGTATCGGGACTTAATTGGACGAAACCAAATGGAACGCAGGCGCCGGGGAAGGTATGTCCCATCTCCATGGTGCCTATAAACGGATTTACATAGGTTGACAGGGATTGTGCGTTTAACAGGAGCGTTCCTGCAATCCAGGCTGCGATAATGGTCAATCCGGTTTTTTTCATGTTGAGCATCAATTTTCCTCTTTGAAGAACAATTTATAATAATTCAATTGCTTCACCTCGTCATATCCTTTTTCAACCATCTGACGTTCGCCATGGATATAGAGATGAAAGTTTTTATCGAGTTTGATCACGCTCTTCATAAACCGCGATTGATTTTTCAGCGCACTTTCGGAAATCTGGAAATTTTCGGGAATGTCGAGGTCGTGTTCGCTGCCGAACTGGTTTTTGTATTCAGAAAAGGAGCTGATGATGGCCGGTGAACTAAGAACCTGCTCATTGAATTCCTCCATTTCAAAGGCTTCATTTTCCTTCAGAAATTTCATGGAGCGGTTGAGCATGTCGGCCTGGTCGGCCCTTGAAACCTCGAAGTCGTTCGGAAGTTTGTCGTGAACGAATTTTTTACAAAGATCCATCACCGCCCGTGTATTGTAATAATCGTCGGAACGGGGTTTGACCTGCAAAAAATCATCTCTCCAGTATTGGGCTTCACTGCCTTTGCCGAGGTTGTCGACAATGGCCACAAGGTATCCCTCTTCCCGTTCGGTGTTGAAAATCAGGCAGCCTTTGTCAAGTTTGTTGATGTTGATGCCATCGTCGTGGCCGATCTCAAAAGAGCCACCAACGGGGTACACTTTCAGGTAGGTTTCGCGCGATTCGGACTTAAAAAGCCCGACAGCCTCCACCCGTTGGTTGTCGATGAGACAATTTTCAAAGAGGACAACATAAAATTCACCGTTTTTTATTTTCGGGTGGGTTGAATGCCGGTACAGATGCTGAGCAAGGTTTTGTGATTGCTCCAGAAGACAACCTGTATCGCTGAAGATGGCTGAAGCATAATGAAAAACCTCGTTCAGCTCAAGTTCTGCAGGATGGGTGAAATTATAAAGTTCTTCGGATTTAAAGGGGGTTAAGAAATACTGTAACAACAGCGGATTGATCACCTCGCTGACCTCCAGCAATTTTGCCGAAAGAACCACCTCCTCGCCGGCTGTTTTATTACCGACTTTGTGCAGGGCAAGGGATTTCATCCCGGCTTCAAGAAAACGCATCATCATATAAAAATTTGGTTGGACAAAAATAGTGCTTTCTGCGGGTGCCACACTTCATTTCCCTATAAATCACTTATTTTTGTTCTGAATTATTACCTCAGGATCCATTGATCTCAGCGGGCAATCATAATCTACCGGAGTTTAGACTGGTAAAATGGATAAGGCGGAAATATATGGAATCCTGTGGATGGCGAATCGTTACCGCCAATGCATAAAATGAATAGGACAAATCTAGTTGAATAATAATATAAGGCAAGGGATGGAACAGAACATAAAAAGGAAAATTGGTTCCATTGATGAATATTTCTCAACCTTTCCAGAGTTGACCAGAGAAAAATTGGATTGGATTCGGATTAGTACAAAGAGAATTGTTCCTGAAGCTGTTGAATTGATAAGTTATAATATGCCTGCGTTCAAACTTCACGGTTTTGTTTTATTCTATTATGCCGCTTACAAAGGGCATATAGGATTTTACCCTGGAAATGTTAAAATATTTGAAGTTTTCAGGGATGCTCTAGTATCATACAAAACCTCCAAGGGAACAATTCAATTCTCAATTAGCGAGGATTTGCCTGTAACATTAATTGAAGATATTATTAAATTTAGGGTTGAACAGAATATTGAGCGATCAACTTCTAAAAAGATCAGGCGGAAATAAATGCACTGGCGGGAATAAGCTAGCAGCCGCGATTTGGGTTTTGGGACGGAAGCGAGCATTGAGTGTGTTTGAAAAGTTGCGACAAAAAAGATAAAGTCAACAAGTAAATCCCAAACCAGCGGCTGATAGTCATTCGTTACCGCCAAGTTTTGGGGATCGCAATAATAACACGTTTGTTTCCTACTATATAACTCTTTTTAACTCACAGATAATCAACCATATTCTAAGCTG
>DYQT01000511.1 GCA_020719165.1 Draconibacterium orientale
AAGGTCAAAAAGTAGTTATCTGCCATGCGCATTACCGCAACCGCGAAGCCTACCTAAGCGGGCATATTCCCGGAGCAATCGACATGGACACGCTTGCTCTTGAAGCTCCCGAAACATGGAACAGGCGCTCTCCTGAAGAATTGGAACAGGCCTTGCTCCAACATGGAATAACTTCCGATACAACAGTAATTCTCTATGGCAAATTCATGAACCCTGATAATGCCGATGAATTTCCCGGCAGTGCTGCCGGAGACATTGGTGCCATCCGGAATGCTTTCATCATGATGTATGCCGGAGTAAAGGATGTAAGGATACTTAACGGTGGATTTCAATCGTGGACCGATGCAGGTTTTGAAGTAAGTTACGATGATCTGCCCAAAACTCCGGCTCTCATTTTTGGCGTATACATTCCCCAAAACCCTGAACTGGCAGTGGATCTGCCCGAAGCCAAACAAATACTTGCCTCTTCCAATGCAGAATTGGTTTGCGTTCGTAGTTGGCCGGAATACATCGGCGAGGTGAGTGGTTATAATTACATCGAAAAGAAAGGGCGCATCCCCGGTGCAGTTTTTGCCAATTGCGGAACCGATGCGTACCACATGGAAAATTACCGCAACCTGGATCACACCACCCGCGAATATCATGAAATTGCCACAAACTGGATTCAGAGTGGCATAACCCCCGACAAACATCTTGCCTTTTATTGCGGCACAGGCTGGCGGGGCAGTGAAGCCTGGTTCAATGCCTGGCTGATGGGCTGGCCTAAGGTTTCGGTGTATGATGGCGGTTGGTTCGAATGGAGCAACGATCCCGAAAATCCTTACGAAACAGGCATCCCTGAAAACAATAGCTCGCCAAGCCGCTAAGTCGCCAAGAAGAAAGTAAAAAACCTTTGCGCCTTTGCGCCTTTGCGAGGAAAAAACAATAAAACATCATGACTGAAAACGAAATCGCAAAAATTATAGTAAATACAAGTTATGATATCCATGTGAAATTGGGTCCTGGGCTGTTGGAATCGGTTTACGAAGAAATTCTAAGTTATGAATT
>DYQT01000247.1 GCA_020719165.1 Draconibacterium orientale
CGGGCACAGTATTACCTGGTTTATGACCTGCCCTGGCCGGTTACCGATCGCGACCTGTATGCCGAAGCTGTTGTTACGATCGATCCGGTTACCGGTGTGAGCAAAATTACCGCTGGCCCGCTTCATGGTGCTTTTTCCGAAAACAAGGATCTGTTGCGTATAAAAGAGTACCGTCAAATCTGGACTGTAACACCTTTGGGAAAAAATTTGTCACAGGTTCTCCTCGAAGGTTATGTAGATCCGGCCGGGAGTATTCCGGATTGGATCACGAACCTGATCATCGTCGATTCTCCTGTTACCGTTATCCGTGGAATTAAAGAAAGACTGGAAAAAAAATATGAAAAATCTTGAAATTGAGCGAAAGTTCCTGGTTGATAAAGCTAAATGGTCAGCAGTCTCAAAACCTGAGGGTATCAGTTACCTACAGGGATACCTGAGTATCGACGACG
Organism: Draconibacterium orientale; assembly: GCA_020719165.1. GTDB lineage: Bacteria > Bacteroidota > Bacteroidia > Bacteroidales > FEN-979 > CAIVAT01. Next base: position 450 of record DYQT01000247.1, read on the forward strand.
ATAAAGTTATCAGAGCCAGGGTTGCCGGAACAAAAGGATATCTGACCATTAAAGGAAAGTCAGAAACTTTTTCGCATCCCGAGTACGAATATGAGATTTCGGCTGACGATGCCCTTGAACTCATCCAAAAGTACACAACAAGCCGGGTTGAAAAGACCAGAACCAGGATAGCGGCAGAAAATCAGGTATGGGAGGTTGATGAGTTTCTGGGGGAGAATAACGGACTTGTGATGGCGGAAATTGAACTGGAAAGCGCCGAAGAGACCTTTGAAAAGCCCGCCTGGCTGGGTGAAGAGGTGACCGGTGACAAGCGTTACTACAATGCCTGGCTGTCGCTCAATCCATTTAATACCTGGTAACAAAAAGCCCCGCATTCATTGTGAATACAGGGCTTTTATGAAAAATGGGGGTGGAGAATAGGGGAGTCGAACCCCTGACCTTTAGACTGCCAGTCTAACGCTCTAGCCAACTGAGCTAATCCCCCAAAGCAGGTGCAAAATTAAGAACTTTTTAATATGAAACGACTTTTTGCTGCGTTAAAAATTAACATTGATGCTGAATTCCTGGCAAAATATCACAAATTGAAGCAGGATTTGCAGTTTGAACAGATCAAATGGGTGGAAGAACACAACATTCATGTGACCTTAAAGTTCTTCGGAGAAACAGAAGAACGAAAAATTCCAGAAATCTGTTCGGTGTTGAAAAAACGCGCTGACTCAACATCCTCCATTGATTTACAACTGAATGGACTGGGCATTTTCGGTAGCTCCTATGCGCCAAAAGTGATATGGGTTGGAATAGAACCCTACGCCGAGCTGGCACAGCTGATGAGGTCGGTACACCATGACCTGAAAAACATCGGATTTGAACCCGACCGTCAAAATCTGGTACCCCATCTGACTTTGGGAAGAATCAGATTTCTGAGGGATAAAAGTATTTTCAAACGGGCTATTGAAAAACACAACACCATTTCCTCATCCACCATCCACCTATCCGAAATAATACTTTTTGAAAGCATTCTGCACCGCGAAGGACCTGAATATATTGCTCTGGAACGGTTTCCGATGATAAAAAAAAACTCCCCTGAAAGCCTTGCGACCTGATCAGGGGAGCTTGCTGATGAGCAAGTTTTTACGGTAACCGTTTACACTTTGGCCGACTCTTCAAATTTATTTGCAATAAGATGATAAATAATGAGTCCGATTCCTCCAAAGAGACAAATCATTGAAAAAAAAGCAGGTTCTTCTTCAAGAGTTGTATAAACTGCCAAAACTTTACCAAGCAGGATTCCTGTTCCTATTCCCACAAAAAGCAGCCCCCATTTGAGTGAAGAAGGTTGTTTTGATGGTTCAAAGATGCTTGCATCTGCGCCTTTGGCAATCAGCGCCAGGCGTTCTTTTTTCCGTACAAACAGGTATACTATTCCGAATACCATTGCAAAGAACGCGATCGGGATCAAAAATTCAGTTGTCATTTCCGTTAATTTTGGGTTTGTTTTCCGTTTTCGATCCGTTTGACGCAGCTTCAATTTATTGGTTACAGGTTGTTTGACATTCCATTATTGAATAATCACCTTTTCGGTATAAATCCGGTCGCCGTTCGACAGCTTTAAAAAATAAATCCCTTTGGTAAACTTCGACATATCCATCTGTTTCTTATAATCTGCCGGTAGATTTGATAATTTTTCTGACAACACAACCTGACCTTTAGCATTAGTAAGGGTTAAATTCAATTGCTGTTCGTTGCCATTTATCGTTAAGGTAAGTTCGTTGCTCACAGGATTCGGATATATCCGAACAGTTGATTCAAGGCCTTTATGATCAATTCCCGTGCAGTTTTTAACGGCAACTACTTTTACCGCTTCAACACCATCGCCACAATCGTTGCTTCCTTTCACCGAAATATTGCCTGATTGTGCCGTAGAAGTAAACGACAAGGTAACCTCATTCGTTCCTGAGCCGGCGGTAATGGTAACACCGGCGGGTACTGTCCATATATATTGAGTAGCACCGGAGATGGAGGGTACACTGTAAACCATATTTTGGGTATTCTGGCAAATGGTATCTTTTCCGGTAATCAAACCGGCAGGTTCAGGAATGGTTTTTACCCCTACCGACTTCATTATTACCTCGGTTTCACCACAATCATTCATGGCCATCGCGGTTACATCACCTGCAGTGGTACCCCAGGTAACATAGAGGGTATCGGTACCCTGACCACCTACAATGGTAACATCAGCTGGTACAGTCCACATATACGAAACAGGGGTGGCAACCACAGAAGAGGTATAATACTTTGCACTGGTGCCGCTGCAAACCATATCTGGTCCGGTAATCGGGTTTAAGGAGGTTGGCGGCAACTTAACATCAACTGCCAGAAGCGATGGAATGGGGTTCGGACCACATTCGTTGCTGGCAATTACCTTCACCGTTCCCGATACATCTTGCCAGATAATACTAACAGATGGATTGCCATTGCCAATGATAACCGGACCGGCAGGTTCAACACTCCAGCTATAATCCGTTCCGCCCACAACCTCAAAAATGGAATAGGGAACTGTATCTCCGGCACATAACATTTGGCTTCCGGTTATCGGACCCGGAGCTTCCGGTGCGTGATTGACTGTTACCAGTACACTGTCGGTTGCAGTAAGGTTAGCGTTATCAGTCACTGTGATATAGTACATTGTCGTTTCTACCGGTTCGGCAAACGGGTTGGCAATAACCGGATTGATAATGCTGGATACCGGTGTCCATGAATAGGTAAACGGAGGGGTACCACCAACCGGCACCACATTCAATTGTGTCATAAGACCCTGGCAGATCACAGCCGGTGAGGCGCTGGCAGTTATTTCGAAAACACTCCCTGGAAGCACTTTGACAATGGCAGTACGCCTGTGTGCCGGGGTTCCGTTGGGGCCTGTAGCGAGAAATGCTACGCTGTAGTTGCCTTCAGGAACATCGCCTGAAAGAACAAGTTTGACAGGCGCCGAACCGGGAAAAGCAGTAATGGTATTTCCCTGAGGGTATTCAAACGTTATGCTTCCGGTTGTTGGGGTTGGCGTGATCGTTCCTGATAAAACCACCGTATCGGAATAAAGCTTTACTTCGGGGATTAAAACCGTGAATGTTGCATTACCCACAGGAGAAAACAAAGTATCGGATGTTTTGTCGAGGGCCATCGCAAAATCGGGAAAATAACCTGTCATGCTCAGAAAGTTTCCGTTCCTGAAATCTGTCCAGGCGACCATCGATCCTTTTTTGTTCGAAACAATACCGTTGTAGTCGCCTTCGTATCTCGGGGTTCCACCGCCACCACAGGTTGGACAGTCAATTTTCATTTTTTTATTGGAAATGCGCTGATTGGCAACAAAGGTGGCGCCTCCGTCGGCAGAGTAAGATGCGTAAATAAAAGCGCTGTCGTTGGTCGGCGTATCGCGTGTATCCATCCACATAACATACAATTTCCCGGTTTCTTTATCGCACCAGATTGCCGGATGCCATTGTTGGAAAAGCTGGGTATCAACGTCATCATTTACTCTTACTGCGCTTGTCCAGGTAGCTCCGCCATCGGAAGATGACCGGCACCAAATATCCGATTTGCCGTTGGAGCTGGGCGGATCATTCGAGGCGTAAACACAATAAAATTTCCCGCGATTTGCTCCATAGCTGTTATCTGCAGCAATCATCGGATAGGGTCGTGTACGCATGTTCGACACAGAATTTCTGCCGCCCACCTGCGATCCAACTGTATTAGAAAACTGCTGGGCCGATTTCAAGGCAAAAGTTGCTCCTCCGTCATTGGACAAATAAAAGGTGTAGGTTGAACTGAAAGAACTTCCGCTATTGGTAACAACATAAACAGCTCCGCCCTGAACATCGCCCTGAGGTCCGACGCAAACCATCATGCCCGGTATATTCTGTGTGGTAGGGGCAAAAGTATTTGTCCAGGTTGCACCATGATCCATGCTGCGGGCAAAATTCCCTCCACCGCTTCTTGTCATAACAGTATACACATAATTGGCATATGGACCGGCAGTTTGGTCGCATGCAAGCCAGTTTTTGTCGTTACCCAGAATCGCATTTACGGGCGTTCCCCAAGTTGCACCATTGGTTGTAGAGGAAATGACTTTGCAACCGGTGATGTTTCCATACATGTTTTCATAAAACAGGTTACCAAGGCTGTCATAGGCTTGTACCGGGTCGCCTGCCATGCTGGCGCCAAAATTGGGATTGTTGATTCCCCA
>DYQT01000047.1 GCA_020719165.1 Draconibacterium orientale
CAGGAATTGCCCTCCTGCCCACTATGCTACAAACATTATGTGCCTGTGGCACATTAGCGCATAATAAATTTACTGGGATGATTGCGATTAATCAAATTGATTTACGTAAAAAAGTCCGGAAATTGGATACGATTATCGACGATCTTGCTTAGGATAAGTTAAAATACAGCGGCATATAATCGAGTAGGCTGCCCCACTGGCATCGCCGGCAGGGAGAGCCTCTCACTATCGTTCACGAAACCAAATGAAGAAAGGTTAAAAGTAAAAGTGAAAAATGCTCCAGTAAAAGTGAACTAATTGACAATTCTTGAATGGTATTCTGCAATTTTTATGAACAGATTGCCCGATGGGACTGGAAACGTGACGCTTGACGCACGAGATGTGACAAGCTTTAATTACAATTTTTCATGTATATTTGTCAGAACTAAAAGTAAAAATAATGGATCCCCGGAATTTAGACCTCAGCAAACGATACACTTACGCCGATTATCTAACCTGGATGGATGATGTAAGGCGGGAACTTTTCGATGGGTTTATAAAGCTGATGACCCCTTCTCCATCGGCGAAACACCAGGAAACCTCTTTCAACCTTTCAAGATTGTTTGGAAATTTTATTTTTAACAAGAATTGCAAGGGATTTACCGCTCCTTCCGATGTCAGGTTTCCAAAAAGCAAAGATTCAAAAAGTGATAAGCAGGTTTACACTGTATTACAGCCCGATCTTTACATAGTTTGCGACCTTTCAAAATTAGATGAAAGGGGCTGTCTTGGTGCTCCAGATCTTATCGTTGAAATTATTTCACCCAAAAACTCACAACGCGACACCAAAGATAAATTCAATATTTATCAGGAAAACAGGGTTCTTGAGTACTGGATAGTGAATCCCAATGATGAAAATGTGACTGTGTTTATTTTAGATGAAAACGGGAAATTCCAATTTAAAGGTCTATATGCAGGTGATGACAAAATTCCGGTCAACATCTTCAACGGCGATCTTAAAATTGATCTTACAGAAGTTTTTCTGCCTTAATTAATGGACAAACACCTTTCCTGAACAAACCTGATCCCCTGCAATCACCTTCACCAGGTAATATCCCGTGCTGCCGCTGAGACTGATCTTGGTACTCAAGCCATCACCAAGCGGCTGCTGCAACAATGGCTGGCCGATCATGCTGTATACGATCACCTCGCCTTTTATCAGTACACCGGAATTATTGGAAATGTAAACCGTGCTGCCGGATGAATAAATAGAGAAATACCCGGCATCTCCCTGTTCATTCAACCCGAAGGTTCCGCCAAAATGGAGAAGGAAACGGGCTTCCGCATCATATGTGGTTGCCGTAAAGGCATAAACAGGATTTTGCATCAGGTTCTGGCTTTTGTCAAGCTTTAAATCCTCCAGAATAATGGAAGCGGATGGCGAAAATGACTCAAACTGGCTCGCGGCAAGTTGGTAGTTTCCATCGGCACCGGCAATAAAATTCATGGGTATTGTCATGGGGCCGGGTTCTCCCCTGAAGTCAACCGAATAATCACCATCTGGTTTTACGGTAAAGAGCCCGGGAGCGGTTTCGTAAAAACTGAACATTTTTTCTGCACCGCCGGCATCGGTCTGGTGGCCGAATTCAACGACAATCTCGTCGGAATAGGTGTTTGCATTTCCCGTTACTTTCAGGCGCAGCATGCTGACTGGGGCCTCCGTCGATTTAAGGTATGGCTGTGTACTGTGAACCCTGATGCGGTCATCCATGCCAAGTGTTCCGGCTGTTTCCGCTTTTACCATGAATCCCTGGCCAACGGCGATATACTGCGTGCCTCCATTGATCCCGGATGATCCGGCGCTGTTGAAGGAACAATAATTGCCGGTGTCGTCATTCCAGATGTACATATCGTAACCGCCAGCCCGCTCGTGCAATGCTGTCCTGTCCCACCCATTGGCCGCCTTCCAGTCGATGGCCGAAGGGTATGGGTTGCCAAGCAGGTTGAAGGTTGCGTAGGTGGTTATGCCTGTTTTTGTAAGCGGACAGCTGACAACTCCTGAGTTCAGGTTACCGGAGAATTCTTTCACCAGGCCGGTGCCGGTATATTCAACCAGGTACCCTTTGCCCTCCGTAAAATTATTGTCCCCGTTTGCCGTATTCCAGGTGGGGGCAACTGTCGTATTTTTATAATTGACCCACAGGCCATCAGGCTCATACCAGGTATAAAAACCGTAATCCTCCGGGGGATCGGCTGTAAAACCGGGACTGATGGCCTGGTTTGCCACCGGGGAAGCAAGAAAATGCCAGGAGCGGGAAGCACCGGGGATGTACCGCGATACCATGCCCGGCACATTGGCGGTATGGTGGATCAACGAGCCTGTTCCTGGTGCATTGCTGTAAATTACAACCCCGTTAATTCCGGCGTTGTTTTGCAAGGTTCCATTCACTGTGAGGCTGTAGCCTGACCTCACAGTAACTCTTTGGCCGGCTGGAATGTTCATATCGTTGCAAACGGCATTGGAGTAAATCCGGGGGTAAGCTGCAGGCGGCGATATCGTCACATTATCCGTGGCGCCCGGCACAATTCCATCTTCCCAGTTACCCTCGTAGTGCCAGTTATAAGGAATATCCCCGCAAATCCAGTACCCTGGCGCCGGGTAGAGTTCAAAGGCACCGATGGCCGGTGTACCCTCGTGCCTGGTAGTGCCCCGCTGATCCTGGGTAACTGCGGCATCCCAGGCGCCGGAATGGATGGCAATACTGCCAGCGGTGATGGCCAGCGTTTGCGTAGGGCCGCCATTGGCAGCCACTGCGGAGGCCAGGTTCAGGGTTCCGGCGTTCGCATCGCCTCCTTTGGTCCAGCTGGAAAAGGCTGTTCCGGCAGTATTGTATTTGGTGTTATACAAAAAATCAGTGGTGGCGTTGAAGCTGTTTGCTGCAGATGCGGCAACATTCTGGTATTGCACGATGTTGTTGCCGTTGTCGTTCAGCGTACAAGGTCCGTAAGCGGTATAGGCATTATAATCGAACTTTGTGGAGTTATCTGAATTTTGGGCTATAATGGTGTTTTTTATCGACAGGGTTCCGGCAACCTGGCAAATGCCGGCTCCGGCCTCCGAGGCAACATTATTTGCGATGGTACTGTTTGAGATGGCGACAGTGGCCAACAAGACACAAACGCCTCCCCCTAATGCCATGGAGGGCGCCGTTATAGTATTTTCCGAAACAGTACAATTAATGATAGCCCCGGTAACATCTACATTAAAAAAACCAATGCCTGCACCCATTACTCCTTCACTAGTTGTTGAATTTATGCTATTCCCGCTAATGGTAGAATTTTCAATGATGAATGTGACGGCCGACCCATCGTAAATAGCACAAATACCTCCCCCGACAGCACCATAGTCACCTGAATAACTATTATTTTTAATCACAGAACCGGAAATCGTTATTGCACCCAGGTTTGCGATACCAATACCATATACCGAGTAAGCGCCGGCACCGACATTTTCACTGATTTCACATTGATTAATTGTCATGGTTCCTATATTGCAAATTCCGCCTCCGTACCCGCCGGATGAATTGGGCGATTTTGAAGGAACCGGGTCGCTGGTGGTATTTCCTGTAAACAGGCAGTTATTTAGGGTAAGATTATTATCGGATCCACAGTAAAGCCCTCCCCCCATTGTGCCCGTACAGTTGCTGACGGTAACCCAGTCAAAGGTGCAGCTTGTCGGCGCATACATGGCGATTCCTCCGCCATTGTTAGCCTGCGCATCGGAGACTGTGACGTGAGAGAGGTTTAACGTTCCTTGTTCGAGGAGTACTCCGCCACCTTCTCCACCTGTTCCTGTAAATTTTCCTCCTTTAACATACAGGTTGCTAATCATGCAGGTTTTATCAACAGCATTCACATGAAAAACCCGGTAGGGCGAAGTGCCCGGGGTTGTTACCTGTACGGTAACCTGAATGGTACTGCCGGATGAATTGGAGCCGTCGATGGTAACGCCTTTGCCGGTAATCAGCAGTTCGGTCAGAATAACAATGGTTTCATTCCCGGCAGAAAGATTGAAGGTGATGGTTCCGCCATCGCTTACATCGGCAATGGCCTGGCGCAACGAACCGGAGCCGGCATCCCCGTTGTTTGTAACAATCTGGTTGGCCGCGTAAAGTTGAATGGTAATGGCTAAAACAGCCAGGAAGGCGAGTCCCATTCGTGCAATTGTGGTTTTCATATACAGAGGTTTTTAATCATTAACTCATGAATCCTCAATCTGCGCAAATCTGCGCAGTCATCCCCGAGAATCTGCGAGAACATTTCGTATCATAAAAATACAACTAACTTTCTGTTACCCTCAAAAAAATGTTTCCTGAATCATAAATTTTTACGTTTCAGGAAGAAATTTCACGATTTTACCATGCAAACGGCATTTGCGCGGTCATGTGGCATACTACTTTTTGGCAACTAAGTGATTTCCATCCGATTTTTCCCAGCAACTTAACAAATCAATTTTAATTTCTAACTTTGAGGATTGAAATAAAACACGCTCTACCATGCCTGGAAATTCAAACTGGCAGTTACCAAACCAGCCATAACTGCCAGTTTGTGATTTCGGTCGTTGCAATCGTGAATTTTCGCAGAATTTTTTAACACGCTATAAACCCGTACATTATGAAAGTAACTATTAAAACGATCCTATATGGTTTGTTGGCCTTACTCATCGTGTTGATTGTTGGCGGCATGTTTATGGCACAAAAAAAGTTAATTGCAACGGAGGAAAACATCTTCGGTTTCTTTGCCAACTATCAAGCCGGGCATGAACTGTCATCGGATTTGGTGCGGAACAAAGAGGTGATTGAGTCGGATGTGGCAATGCTAAAACTACTTCCATTGCCGGAGGAACAAAGAGCGGTAAAAGGGAAAATTGATAAAAGACTTGAGGAATCGCTCCAGAATGTAGAATTGTTGTTAAGAACAGACACCAGCGTTGAAAATAAACTCATTCTGGGGAAGTTAAAACTGGCTGTTTCTGATTATGCCTTGAAGATAAATCAGTTGTATTTATTCCTTTATTATACGCAGCCGGGAACCGGGAAAGCTGACTCCCGTTACACAGGCCCCAGAGATGTTGAGAAACTTCTGGTGTCGGTTGATGAGGTGTCAAAGTTGGCAGATCAGTTGATCAATCAATACAATGACCAAAAAAAATCAGAACTTTTTGAACTGAAGACCTACCAGCGGCACGAAATCATCAACAATGGTTATGTAATCTGGCTTCTCGGTGTCATCTTCCTGGCTTTTGGCATCGCCCTTGTGCTAATCATCCTGCGGTTTGTCTATACCCAGGTGGGCGGAGAGCCGGTGGTTATCCGTGAGATCACAAAAAAAATTACCGAAGGCGACCTCACCGGTACTTTCCCCACGGAAACAAAAGGAATTTTTTCATCGGTCAAAATTCTCAACGAAACGCTGAGTGTTGTGGCAAAAAACGCGGAAGCCATTGCCAATGGCGACTTTACAGTGAAAATTGCTCCGCAGTCAGAGACCGATCAATTGGGAAACTCATTGGCAAAAATGACCCGCACCCTAACTGATTTACAAAAAGTTACCGAAGAGATTTCCAAAGGTAATTTTGCCCGCCGGCTAGATGTAAAAGGTGAAAATGACCTGGTTTCCCAGTCGATCAACCTCATGAGTGAGAACCTCGAAATTGGTGAGAAAAGCAACAAGGATCAAAACTGGCTGAAAGACGGGCTGAATAAACTGAGCGCCGAACTTTCAGGCGATCAAAGTCTGGAGCAGATAACTTCAAGGGCGATCAACTGCATCAGCCGGTATCTTGAAGCCGGGCGCGGAGTGATCTACCTTGACAATGAGGAAAAAAAGACTCTTTATCTTGTTAATTCATATGCCTTTACTGAACGGGATGCCCTGTCCAATTTTTACGAATATGGCAAAGGGGTTGTCGGGCAGGTAGCACTCGAGAAGAAACCGATATTGCTACGAACCGTTCCAAAGGATGAGGCTCCGGTCAAAACAGGCACGCTCAGCATGCTACCAGTAAACACCTATACCTATCCGTTGTTGTATGAAGACAACCTGATGGGTGTGGTAGAACTTGCCACAGTAAGGCAATTCTCCGACATTCAAACCGCCTACCTCGATCAATCAAATCAGATCATCGCTTCAGGGATATTTTCGGCCATTCAACGAACGAAAATAGAAGAGCTTCTCACCAATTCACAAATCGCCCAGCGCGAAGCTGAAGAAAAAACCATCATGGTTCAGGAAGCCAATGCCCGCCTGGAAGAGCAGCAACAGCAAATTCAGCAGCAATCGGAGGAGTTGCAGCAAAGTAACTCGCAACTCGAGGAGCAGCAACAACAACTCCAGCAGCAAACGGAAGAGTTGCAGCAAACCAACGCCCAACTGGAAGAACAACAGCAACTGCTGATGCAGCAAACAGAAGAACTCAGGCAGGGAAACGATCAACTCAGGCAGGCCAAGGAAGAATTGGATGTCAAAGCCGGTGATCTGGAAATGTCGAACAAATACAAAAGTGACTTTCTGGCCACCATGTCGCATGAGCTGCGCACTCCGCTCAACTCCATCATCCTCCTTTCAAAAATGATGCAGAAAAATGAACGGGGAAACTTCAGTGACGACGACATCAAACGGGCCAGAGTGGTTCATTCTGCAGGAGAAGAACTCCTTCGGCTTATCAATGACATCCTGGATATTTCAAAAATCGATGCCGGTAAAACAACTTTATCCATCAGCGAATTTTCTACAGAAACCCTGCTGAACGATCTAAGTCAGTTCTTTGCTTCAACGGCAAAAAACAAAGGTCTTAAAATTGAGGTGGATCATACCTATAAAACCAATATCACCACCGACAAGGACAAAGTTTCACAAATTCTGCGAAATTTCATCTCCAATGCACTGAAATTCACTAAAACAGGAACGATTACCCTCAAAGTTGAAGAGAGCGGAATCATTGAACGACCCGTCAGGATTAGTGTTCATGATACCGGGATTGGCATTGCGCAGGAAAAGCATAAGCTGATCTTTGATGCTTTTCAACAGGTTGACAGCTCCATCTCCAGAGAATATAGCGGAACCGGGTTGGGACTTACCATCTCGCAAAAGCTCACCACCTTGCTGCAAGGCGAAATTAAACTGGAAAGCGTGTTAAACCAGGGCAGTGAATTTATTTTGTTGCTGCCGAAAGTGCTGGTGCCTCATGAAGGCGAAGATGCCGAATATGCAAAACCCAGAAAAATCGATCCTGCCACTCAGCCGGAAACCATTGGAACCTCCTTTATAAGCTCAGAAGCCTTTATTGATGATCGTAAAAACATCACACCAAACGATAAAATAATCCTGATTGTGGAGGACGACAACACCTTTGCCGACATTGTTGCTATGGTGATCCACAACATGAAGATGAAGGTTCTTCACGCATCGAATGCAGAGCAGGGATTGCGACTTGTGCAGCAATATAAGGTAAATGGTGTTATTCTCGACCTGGTACTCCCTGATATGAACGGGGTGGATTTTATGCGCCGGCTGAAGAGTTTTAAAGATTTAAGGCACATCCCGGTTCAGATAATTTCAGGTCATGAAAAAAACCCTGAGCTGATGAAACTGGGTGCGCTCGATTTCATTCAAAAACCAGTTGATCAGGAGCAGATTCAAGAGGCAATTCAGGGGATTCTCAATTTCAGTGAAAAAAACCCCAAAGACCTCTTAATCGTTGAAGATGATGAGAATCACCGGGAAGCGCTTACGGCTCTGATTAAAAGCCCGGATATCCGCATCAAAGGAGTTGACAATGAGTTAGAGGCAACCAGCGAATTGAAAAAAGGTGTGTATGATGCGGTGATCATTGATCTTGGTCTGAAATCGGGCAGCGGGATGAATATTTGCAAATATGCCCGGGAAAACCAGATCAAAGTTCCCATTATCGTGTACACCGGAAAACAGCTTTCGCCCGATGAAGAAAAAGAGTTGAAACGTTACACCGACCGCATTATCATTAAAACAGTGCATTCTGAAAATCGCCTGCTGGATGAGTTGACGCTTTTTTTACATCAAACCCAGAAAGACCGTCCCAATGAACCTGCTGTTTCCTATGATCTGAATGCCAAGATGAAACGCCTGACCGGAAAAACCATATTGGTGGTTGACGATGACATTAAAAATGTATTTGTGCTGAGCACGGCCCTGGAGCAGCATGGCGGGAGGGTGATCGATGCCCAGAACGGACAGGCAGCCCTCGATTTGCTCAGCGAAAAAAGTGTTGACCTGGTGCTGATGGACATTATGATGCCCGTAATGGACGGATACACTGCCATTAAAAAAATCAGGGAGAACCTCCAGTTGAAGAATCTTCCGATAATTGCACTCACTGCAAAAGCGCTGAAGGAAGACAGGGAGAAATGTATTTCAGCCGGCGCCGACGACTATCTTGCCAAGCCGGTAGACTACGACATGCTGATCGGACTGGTTGAAGCCTGGTGCCAGAAAAAATACTGATGATGAATGTACATGCCATCGATACACGCAAATCACATCATATTTCGGTGCAGGGAAACATGCAATCGCAAACCGACCGGGACGAGTTTTTTTTACTGCTTAAACCTGGCAGCCACAAAATACTTGAACTTACATTTTTTGATGCCCGGATTCTGCCGGCAGATGTGATGGCTGCGATCAAATCATTCATTGTATCGCACAAAGCCATTAAATTAAAAATCAACGTTTTTCACAGGTACCTTGGCTCCTATTTTTACAGGCTCGGCATTCCGACTCATGTGATGCAGCAACATTCACTCGAATACCGTGAAACCAAAAAAATCAAGGCAATTGCGCTGGGAGGCTCGGCTGGCAGCCTTGATAAAATCATGTCGATCATGGCCAAACTCCCGCCACGAGATATCAGTGTATTCATCGTACAGCATATTCTGGAAAACGAACCGAATTATCTGGGTGAAATTCTTGAAAGAAGTACCGGATTCAAAGTCGTTTCAATAGCAGGCAACACCCCGGTTAAACCCAACTGCGTGTATATTGCTCCGCCCGCCCACCATATGATCGTAGAAAACGGGAATATCAGGTTGTCGGCCGAAGCCAAAATGAACTTTGCGCGGCCTTCTATCCAGGTTACTTTTGAATCGCTTGCCCATGAATACAAAGATGGTTTGATTGCCGTGATGCTATGCGGATATGGTGATGATGGTATCAAAGCCTTCTCCTTGCTGAAAGAATATGGATCAATCACCATCATCGAGGACCCGCAGGATTGCGATGCAAAAGACCTGGTGCTGAATGCCTGGAAAACGGGACTTATCGACTATAAATTTCCGCTTCCGGAGCTATCATCGTACCTCACCCGGATCATTGAACCGGAAACCCTAAAAATAGATGAGGCTGAACTAAAGCGGTTTTTCAACGGGCTCAATGACCATTATGGCTATGACTACCGCCATTACAATGTTCAAAGCGCCACCCGCCGTATAGCCCGGGTGATGGCTGATAACCATATATATTCTTTCAAACGTTTTGAAGATTTTGTGTTGCAGGACCGGGATCTGTTTGAAAACCTGTTTCTGGAATGTTCCATCAATGTGACCGAATTTTTCAGAAATGCACTTACTTTTTTGTCCATCCGTCAAAATGTGCTTACCTATCTCGACTCTTTCCCGCATATAAAAATCTGGAGCGCCGGATGCTCAACCGGGCAGGAGGCTGTTTCCCTGGCCATCATGCTTGATGAACTCGGAATTCTTCACAAGTCACAAATTTATGCATCCGATATCAACCCTTTCGTGGTGGAAGAGGCTCAGAATGGTATATATTCCCAGGAGATGATCGAAAAAAGCCGGGAGAATTATAAACTCGCCGGAGGCTCACGTGATTTTAACCAGTATTTCGTCATTAAAGATTCCTATGCACGGGTGCAGCCATATCTCAAAGACAGAATCCTCTATTTTCAGCATAGTTTGCTCAACAAAGGGGTGTTCAATGAATTCCATCTGATACTGTGTCGCAATGTATTGATATACTTCGACCAAACACTGCAAACCGACGTCCTGAACCTGTTCTTCCGCTCTCTCGACATGAACGGATTTCTCGTTCTTGGCGAAAGCGAAAGCATTGCTTCCTATCCGATCGGGTTCCAGGTTTTCGACAAACCAAATAAAATATTTAAAAAAATAATTTGATGACAATGGAAGCGAACTTCATTCCCGACATTCTTATTGTTGATGACATTAAACACAACATTTTTACATTACGCACCCTGATAGAGGCCCATTTTGAAGCCAACCTGATCGAGGCAACCTCCGGAGAACAGGTGCTGCACATTATCAACGAACGGTCGGTTGACCTTATTCTGATGGATGTGATGATGCCTGGTATGGACGGTTTTGAAACTGCCAGGCTGATAAAAAACCGTCCGAAAACATCAAGTATCCCCATTATTTTCATCTCCGCATATGATCCGACACAGAAACTGCTCGAAAAAGGAATTGCTGCTGGAGGATATGATTACCTAACCAAGCCTATTGATGACAACCAACTTGTTTACAGGCTTAAAATGTACCTGCGGTTCATCAAACACGAATTTATGATGAACCTGCATCTCCGTGAGCTCAACATGAAACTCATTGAAGAAATTGAGGAACGTAAAGCAACGGAATTAAATTTGCAACTTTCACAGATGGAGTTAAAATCTGCCAACTCATCCAAAGATAAATTCTTCTCCATTATCGCCCACGATCTGAAAAATCCCTTCAATGGCATCATCGGACTAAGCACTTTGCTGATTGATGACTTTGACAGTTTCCCGGTTGAGGAACAGAAGGTATTTATTCAGGATATTAAAACCACCGCCGAAAACACCTTCAGGCTATTGCAAAATCTGCTTGAATGGTCACAAACCCAAACCGGCAAGATCCATTTTGAACAAACCCTGTTTAACCTTTCAACCATAACCAAAGAGATTGTTGATCTTGTTAAAACCTCGGCCAGCAATAAAAACATCGTGCTGGGTTCTGCCATTTCGCCAGAGATACAGGTATATGCAGATAAAAACATGATCAACACCGTAATCCGGAATTTACTTCTCAATGCCGTCAAATTTACCCGAAGCGGTGGCAGAATTGTGCTGGCAGCCCGGAATATTGGCAACATGGTCGAAATCAGTGTTTCCGACAGCGGTATCGGCATTAGTCCGGAAAACATGAAAAAACTGTTTTGCATCGATTGCAACGTGGTATCATATGGTACTGAAGGGGAGCAGGGTACCGGACTTGGATTGATTCTTTGCAAAGAATTTATTGAAAAAAATTCAGGAACAATACGGGTTGAAAGTGAGGTAGGTGTTGGAAGTACATTTACCATTACCATTCCTGAAACGGCTCAAATCAACCAATAAAAATCATGGAAAAAACAGACAAGCACACCATCCTGATTGTTGATGACAACCCGAACAATCTTTTTTCGTTGCACGAATTGATTGCGGAGAACTTCCCGGTGGAAGTTATTGAGGCTAAGTCGGGCTTTGAAGCACTCCGGATCATCAGCGAAAAACCCGTCGATCTTTGCCTGATGGATGTTCAGATGCCCGAACTTGACGGCTTTGAAACAGCCAAACTGGTTCGTTCCAGGCCAAAAACAGCGCATATTCCCGTGATTTTTATCACTGCCTTTGACCCGAATAAAAATTTAATGGAAAAAGGGCTGAATGCGGGAGGCCTCGACTACCTGACCAAGCCCATCGACGATGTTCAAATCGTTCATACCCTGAACATGTACCTGAGGTTCCTCGACCGCGAACGAGATATCAACAGCGAACTGGAAGAGAAGGTTCAGTTGCGCACAGCCGAGTTTCAGAATATCAACCGTAAACTTAAACTTGAAATTGAAGAGCGAAAAAGAGCAGAAACTGCATTGCTTGAATCTGAAAATAAATTAAGAGAGGCAAATGCCGCGAAAGATAAATTCTTTTCAATCATTGCCCATGATCTTCGCAATCCGTTCAATGCTGTAATCGGATTTTCAAACCTGCTGCGGGAGAACATCTCTGAATTTGACATCAATGAGATCAGCGAATATATCGGATACATCAACGATTCAGCCATAAACGCCTACACCTTGCTGGGCAATCTGCTCGACTGGGCCCGTTCACAAACCAACAGCATACAGTTCAAGCCCGAGGCAGTCAACATATCCGACATCATCCACTCAACACTGGTCATTCTCTCGGGAGAAGCGACCAAGAAAAGCATCACCCTTTCAAACCAGATCACCCCTGACTCATTGGTGCTGGCCGATAACAACATGGTTTCGACCGTATTTCGGAACCTGATTTCAAATGCCATCAAATTCACCCGGACTGGTGGTTTAATTACCATCTTTTCATGCCTTTGCAACGGATTCTACGAATTTACGGTGGAAGACAACGGCGTGGGAATTCAACAGAAAGACCTTGAAAAACTCTTCCGGATCGACACCAAGGTTTACACGAAAGGTACCGCGGAAGAGTCGGGAACCGGCTTGGGGCTCATTCTCTGTAAAGAATTTATTGAAAAGAATAACGGAACCATCCGCGTTGAAAGTGAACCCGGAAAAGGGAGCCGTTTTATCTTTACCTTGCCGGTTTTCATCTCCTGACAAACTCCAATCCGGATGCAAAGTCTGTAACGGACGTTTTTAAGCAGTGTTTGAATACTGTAACTGCCATCTAATGAACGATCACGATAAAACAAGAGAACAAGAACCACTGAGCGAGGAAACCCGGAATCGGAGAGAAGAGCGGTTTCGCTCCCTTTACACCAATATGACTGAAGGGTCGGCTTTGCATAACCTCGTGTATAACGAGGAGGGTGTTCCTGTAGATTATCGTATCATTGAAGTCAATCCGGCATTCGAGGTTCAACTTGGAATTTCGAGGGAATCGGTTATCAATAAATTAAGCAGGGAGGCTTATGGTGTTGACACTCCGCCTTACTTTGATATTTATTCAAGGGTTGTTCAGACAGGCAAGCCAGAGTTTTTCGAAACCTATTTTGCACCGTTAGACAAGTATTTTTCCGTGAAGGTATATTGTCCCTTCAAAGGCAGCTTTGCCACCGTATTCGAAAACATCACCGAACACAAAAAAACGGAACAAGCGCTCAGCATTGCTCTTACCAAATACCAGGTTCTTTTTGATATCTTCCCACTTGGAATTACGATTTCTGATCCTTCAGGCAAAATTATTGAGTCAAATCAGATTGCCGAAACACTTTTGGGCATCCCGAAAGAAGAACAAGAAAAGCGAAAAATAAACGACCTTACATGGCGAATCATACGACCCGACGGCCAAACAATGCCCTCATCTGAATTTGCCAGTGTAAGGGCGCTTGAGACAGGTCTTCCGGTAACAAATGTCGAAATGGGCATTGTAAAAGGGAACGACCAAATTACATGGCTCAACGTTTCAGCTACACCTATTCCCATCGAGGGATATGGTGTAGCAATTGTGTATGGAGATATAACCGCGCATAAACTGGCAGAAGAGGAGCTAACGATCAGTGAAGCCCGTCTAAATGAACTTAATTCGCACAAAGACAAATTCTTTTCCATCATCGCACACGACCTTCGGGGCCCTATTAGCAGCATCATGGGTTTTTGTGACATGCTTCAGGATGAAGTACGTGATCTTGATATTGATACAATTGCTAAATATGCCGGAATCATGAAATCTTCGGCAAATCATGCGCATGAATTATTGGAAACCTTGCTCGAATGGGCCAGGATGCAGCTGGGAGGAATTCCTTTTAAGCCATGTCAATTTCTGCTAAACAGCGTTTTTGAGTCTGAAATTGAATGTTTCATAAATCACGCTGATCAAAAACACATCAAACTGATCGATAACTCCACGAAAGAGATCATGGTCACAGCCGATGAAAACATGCTCCGGACGGTAATCAGGAACCTGATTTCGAATGCCATTAAATTCACACCAAAAAATGGAATAGTTTCGATCGAAGCCGAAGAAAAGGAAAGGAAAGTTGTCATTTCAATCTCAGATACCGGCATCGGGATGAGCAGAGATACTATTGAAACACTTTTCAAAATGGAGACCAGCTTTTCTTCCCGCGGCACCGAAAACGAAAAAGGAACGGGGCTGGGCCTGCTCCTTTGCAGGGACTTCGTAGAAAAACACGGAGGAAAAATTTGGGTTGAGAGCGAGCCGGGAAAAGGCAGCAGATTCCTGTTTTCAATTCCATGCATTTCTGCCCCTGGGTAAGTATTTGAATGCTATTTTACTTTTTTATTCTCATTCATGTAAACCAAAAACAGATGGTTCATTCGGTCAGAAATTCACTCGCCGCAACCTGCTTTCTGATGATCTGCGTTTTGAGTCTTCAGGGCCAGGACACCTCGCACAATGCACGGATAAAGGCAGCAAAAAAAGACCTTCCGGCATACCTCACCAATCCTGCCATCTGGATCAGCGAATGTTATGATCATCTAAACGGATTGTACCTTTTTCAGTCGGGTCGTGATGTGGACACCGTGAAGCTTTTTGAGAATTTCAGGGAGCATCTGGTCACCATCGACATGCTGAAGAAAACTTTTTACAGCAATCCGGGTTCTCTGAATATCCGTTCTGTCGATAACATGAACATTCGGGTGGGAAATATTCTGTCCGACATAACACGATGGCAGCATAAAGTCCACAAAGACAATGAATTGCTTGTTGAAAAAGCCAGGGAGGTCCTACAGATCAGAAATGAGATAACCCTGTTTACAGAGAAGTCCGACAGCATTTTCCAGACTACCTTTTTTGAGGCAGTCAGCCACCTTTCAGCCAGGCAACATGCTGGTGAAGTCCTCATTTTAAAAACCTTGAGAAGAAACACCGCCATTGAAAACAAAATTGTCGATATCAGGATGGAGGTTTTCGTCTTTCATTCCGACATCCTGCGACTGCTGAAAAAGAAGGAGGCGGAACTCATCACCCGGGAGTTGCCCCCGGTTTGGAACTCCCCGCCGCATGTTTATCCGCTCAGCATCTGGAATGTACTTACTGCAAGTTTCCGTCAAACGATCGAATCGTTGGAGTATTATGGAGAACTGTCGCTCTGGCGGATCATTATTTTTCGTGGACTGATCGTCCTCCTTTGCCTGGTCCCTATTAAAATTTTCAATGACCAGCAAAGAAAGAAGAACATTCTTGAAGTCGCCCGGCTGACATTCCTTGCCAAATTCCCAAAGACAGCCTCGGTGGTGATGGGAATGGCCATGGCTCCCTTTATTTTCATACACCCGCCGCATGCGTTCATGGAGTTTATCCTGATCGGTCTTACTTTCACGGTAACCATGCTCACCCTTAAACAGTATCCCGGCATCAATAAATTGCTTTTACTGATTATCATCATCTCATTCCTGGTTCTTTACCTCATTAACTTTTTCGTCACGCCAACATTTATCGGTCGCCTGATATACAGCTCTTCCATTTTGCTGCTGATCCCACTGTACATGATCTATAAACAAATGCCTGGCTATCATCTGGCACACATGAAGACTGTCCGGGGGCTGATCATCTTTCTTGCGGTCCACTTGATAGCCGGATGGGTTTTAGTCCTCCTTGGATATTATACGCTCGGAAGATCGGTGATTCTGGCAGCATATAATTTATTGATTATTAGCATGATATTCAGAATAGCCATCTTTACACTCCTCGATTACTTTGAGATCATTGCCTATTTTTTTAACCAACGGATGAAACGGGTCAAGATCAACGCAGCATTTGTATACAACAACACCAAGCCCCTGCTGATTTTTCTTTCGGTCAGTTTTCTTCTTCTGTCATACATGGTCAACATGAATGCCTTTGATCTGGTAAAGTCCGGTGTCAATCAGTTCATGTACACCACCCGGGAAATTGGGAATACCAGATTTACTTTCATGAGCATTTTTCTTTTTTTCCTGTCTGTCTTTCTCTCTTTTATCCTTGCCTCGCTGATCAGGCACACTTTTATGCCGCAGCATGACCAGACCGTTGAAAAACGAAGCGGAATCGGAAGCTACCTGTTGTTGTTACGACTGCTGATTCTTTGTGCAGGCGTTGTGGCAGGTATTCTTGCATCCGGCCTGGCACTTTCAAATTTCACAATTTTTTTAGGGGCCATGGGTGTTGGCCTTGGTTTCGGTTTACAGCCTATGGTGAGCAACCTGATTTCGGGACTCATCATCGCCTTTGAACGTCCGTTCGTTGTTGGGGATGTTCTCGATTTTAACAATGAAACCTGCCAGGTCAAAGAGATCAGTTTGCGCGCTACCATGGTTTCCAACTCCGATGGTTCCGATATCCTGATTCCCAACAACAGCTTGCTGTCGGGTAACCTTAAAAACTGGACCATCAGCAACAAACAAAGAATGGTAGAATTGAAAGTTCTCACCGCCATTGAGGCAAATCCGCAAATGGTTACCGGGATCATTCGTCAATGCCTCTGTGAAAATCCAAACATTATCCACAACCAGAGCCTGATCCTTTTATCTGACATCAATGACATGGGAATGGTTTTTACCGTAAAAATCCCAGTTGACGACCTGGCAAACGATTCACAGATTACAAGCCAGATGCTTACCGCAATTCATGCTGCTTTTTTCAACCAGGGGATCGGGTTCTCAAAAAGAATCATTAACGCCCATGAATGAAGCCGTATAATACCGTAGGCCGGCTCTTACTTTCCGATCTTCAATGGAATTATAACCTATCCCGGCTCTTTCCTGCAACCGGAATACCGGTGAAATGTAACCGGTATAACTTTTTTCTCCTGAAAATCTTGTAATCAGATAGGTATAACTGGCACCGCAGCCTGGTCCGGCACCCAGCGAAATATAAAACCGTTTGCCAATCACGAAGGTATAATAATAACCAAGGTTGATCACTGCCTCAAAGGTGTTTGATTGCTGACTGGATGTATGGATCTGTTCCCCTGCTCCAGCCGTTGAGAAAATCGCCGGTATTGTATAAATAAAAACCTTGAACCCTTCCAAACAGCAATTCCTGCAGCCAATGCCTTGTATTGATATTCAACCTGATACTGATTACCGTGTCCATCTTTGCGAGGTAGGCGGAATCCCTGGTTGTTTTTGGAGCCGAATCCTGCATGCTCTGAGAAAAACCGTTCAGTGGGAACAAAAGCAGGATCAGAATATTCCATGACGATTGTTTGCCAAAAAGGACATTTTGTTTCCTGAGAATAAGGAATAGTTCCGGGCGTAAATTCATCTTTCTTTATTCGGGTCCAAAATTATAAAAAACATGGCAAAGAGGTTCATCCTGATTGAACAAGAGGGTTGAAGGATATTTTTGTAAATTAAAATTTTTACATTTGAAACGAAATTCAATGTTCCATCATGAAATTCCTGTCGCTCCATGCGTATTACAAAACTTTTAATCATTTTGCTGGCAACTCTTTTCTGTACGACCGGAAGGGCCTGGGTTTATCCCGAACACCGAGACATAACCCTTGCGGCCATTCAGAAGCTTGATTCAGCCCGGCGTGCCCAACTCGACAGGCTCTGGACTCTGGCAAGAAAGGGATACGAGTGGAGGCTTGATGTTCTGGTTGCCGATGCCACCCAGGGCGAACATCCTAAATATCTTGATTATGCAGCTTTTCCCGCTATCGCCGGCGATCACTCCACCTCTGCCGACAATATGCTATACAACATTCTGCAAACCGACTGGATACTCAAAGTCGCCGATATTACAGCACGATTGAAAATCGGGCTTGCAAATTCCAAAAACACAAGTGAAAGGGAGAGCTACCTGCGAGATTCCGATCTGCGCCTGCTTCGGGCAGATCCCGAATATGTTTCGCGGGCTGGTTCTAATAATGTTCATTTCATGCTGGCCCGGACCGGGGTGAATACCTCGGCCAGAACCTATTTCGACAGTTGCTTCCGTGAAGGAGTGGAGGTAAACCTGATCGGCACATACAACTGGTTTCATACCAGCGCATTACTGAAAGCCAAGAGATTAGCCTCTGAAACATTAACGCCCGACCAGCGATCGGCCCTAACCCTGGCAACCCTTGCTGACGAAGCCTTTGCCCTGCACTTTCTGGAGGATGCCTTTTCCTCCGGACACGTTGCCGGAATAGGGGAAACGCGGCCCTGCGCAAGGGCACCCACGATTACTATGATGAGCACGGACTTGAAGTTACCACCTGGCAAGGTGAACGAATGGTGCTGACCGGAGATGCCTACATGCGCCCGACATATGCCGACCGGGCCGCAAACACCGTGCTGATAAGCCTAAAACAACTTCTGGATGAAATCGCCGGTGCGAAAGGTCCTTCATTGTACGACGATCATCCCATGGTGCTTACACCCGACACCTTCAACATCGCAAAGACTGTGAAAACACCCTATCGCAGGATCGATCCAGCATTCAGGGATATGTTTGAGCAGGTATTGATCACCACCCCTGTTCCTGGTTTGGCCACCGGATTGGGTGAGATACCGCGGTTCCGTTCCGAGGTCGGCCCCTTTATCGGCATTGCTCCGGCTGGAAGAATATCGCTTTTGTCGGGAGGATTTAGCCCCACCCAACAAACCATTGGGATGATTCCAAGCCTCGAAGTCGCCCTGCACCTCGGACTGGGTATGGATGGAATACTGAACGAATCGGGCGATGGGCTGGTTTTTCTTGACCTGGGTTGGCGGCTCGATGGCGCCTCCTCTGTTAAACTTGATCGGGATCCGGGTTATAAGCTTTTTGGCTCCATCCTGGCTGCGGTTCCCAGCCGCGATGCATTTTATGCGCGGTTACGACTGCCTTTTTATGTGATTCCGGGCGACCTTATCATCCTCGGACCGCTCCTTTTGCTGGTTGCGCCAAAAGCCATGAACAACGTGGTGGCAACCGCGGGGGCAGGTGGTCTTATCCCCTGGCAAACCGGGTTGATCACCCCCATCGGCAGGTTCCAGTTTATACTTGGCAGAGAAGTCGGTGTATGTTTTTATGGTTCAGTCGACGGAGCTGATTCTTTTTTAGTTCCTTACAGCATTGACGAGTCGAGTGAGCTGGCGCTAATATCGATGCGAACAACACATTTCGAATTCCCGGTTCTTGAGTACCGACCGGTCAGAACCTTCTCGCGCAGGCAAAGTGCAAGCCTTGTACTGCAAATAAGCGCCGGAATGGACATTCCGGGGAAAGTGACCATGCTCGAGCCAACCAATATCGGAACATTAGACTTAAAAACCACCTGGTTCGTGGGTGTCAGACTGGCTTTTGACTACCGGTATTACTATGCCAAAAAAAACAAACATTTCAGGTTGCACATTGAGTGATCCATACGTGTCCGAACAATTTGAGTTTTAGCATTATTTGATTATTAAAATTATTG
>DYQT01000512.1 GCA_020719165.1 Draconibacterium orientale
ACCTTGCCACCAATCCATTTCTTAAAATCACTGATCCGGTTTCCTATTTCGATATGCTCTTGCTGGAAAGCCGTTGCCGCATAATAATGACTGATTCAGGAGGTGTACAGAAGGAGTCGTACTTCTTCAGGAAACCATGCCTGGTCCTGCGACCGGAATCGGAATGGAAAGAACTGATTGAACTGGAAACAGCCAGTATCGTTGATGCAAACCAGGATGTGACAAGGAATGCGTTTGACCATTACTTTGATCATCCACCCAAAAACTATCCTCCAATTTTCGGCAATGGAAAGGCTGCTGAATTCATTCTCCATGAATTAGTTAATTTTCTTAATACAGACTTGCAGGGTTAAAATATTTTCCTACCTTTGCACTCCATTTTAAAAAACAGATTTATAAACAACTACGATTAAACAATGGCAAATCAGTACGAAACCGTTTTCATTATGACTCCCGTTTTATCTGATGATCAGATGAAGGAAACGGTCGCTAAGTATCAGAAATTACTGAATGACAAAGGAGCCGAAATCGTTCTGGAAAACAACTGGGGATTAAAAAAACTGGCTTATCCTATCCAGAAAAAATCCACAGGGTTTTACTACCTCATCGAGTTCAAGGCCGATGGTGACATCATCAAAGACGTTGAACTGGCATTCAAACGCGACGAACGCATTATCCGCTTTCTGACCGTTAAGCTCGATAAACATGCGGTTGCATACAATGAAAAGAAGCGCAGAAAAGCGCAGGAAGAACAGCAACCCCAGGAAGCTTAATGTATAAACCTAAAAACGTTTAGAACCATGGCACAGCAAACCGGAGATATTAAATATCTTACCCCGATCAACGTCGATACCAAGAAGAAAAAGTATTGCCGTTTCAAAAAAGCAGGCATCAAGTACATTGATTACAAAGATGCCAACTTCCTGTTGAAGTTCGTAAATGAACAGGGCAAGATCCTCCCCAGGAGATTGACCGGTACATCGACCAAATACCAGAAGAAAGTGGCACAGGCCATCAAAAGGGCGCGCCACCTGTCTTTAAT
>DYQT01000248.1:0-1844 GCA_020719165.1 Draconibacterium orientale
AACAATGCTGTAATGTTGCTTCGTATTTTCTTTGACCACATAAGCTGAGGAATAATGGCATTACAGATAACCATGGCCCAAAACATAAAGGAATAGTCACCTGTAATACGGTTATGGAAGAATGTGAACATTTCGTATGGATTACCGCTGTACCAGGCTATAAATACCTCTGTGGCATATGCCGTTCCCATGATCAGGGAAATGAAAACCAATATTTTTGCAATGGCATTCAGGTGAGAAGCCGTAACATAATCTTCAAGGTGATAATATTTGCGGATTACAATCATGAGCGTCATAACCATACCAAAACCTGAGAAAATAGCTCCGACCACGAAATAGGGTGGGAATAATGTTGAATGCCATCCCGGAATTACTGAACTGGCAAAGTCGGTTGATACAATAGAGTGAACGGATACTACGAGAACAGCAGCAATACCGCCAAGTACATAACTCAGACCTTCGTAACGCAGCCACTCTTTTGTTGAACCGGTCCAGCCAAAAGCGAGGAATCCGTAAATAGCCTTTTTTGCTTTTGTTTTTGCCCTGTCGCGGATGGAAGCAAAATCAGGAACCATTCCGAAATACCAGAAGGAAGCAGAAATAAGCAGATAAGCGCTGATGGCGATAAAGTCCCAGAACAATGGCGAGTTAAAGTTAACCCATAACGGTCCGCGTGTATTTGGATAAGGGAAAATGTAGAAAGCCAGCCAGACGCGACCCATGTGAATGGCAGGGAAAATAGCAGCACAACCAACTGCAAATACCGTCATGGCTTCAGCAGCGCGGTTAATGGAGGTACGCCATTTCTGCCTGAGTATAAGCAGGAATATGGAGAATGCAGTCCCTGCATGCCCGATACCGATCCACCAGACGAAGTTGATGATGTCCCAACCCCAGGCTACAGAGTTGTTTACAGCCCATGTTCCCAATCCATAGCGAACGGTATAGTAAAGAGCGAAAATGCCAAAACTTGCCATAACGGCACTGATAGCCATGGCTACTTTCCACCAGCCGGGTGTTGGATTGTCAATCGGCGCAATAATGTCGCTGGTGATCTGCCGGTAATCCTTGTTGCCCAGAATCAGCGGACCTCGTACTTCAGCTTTATACATATTTTAAAAGGTATTGCGAGTTAATGTTTTTGTGCTTTACTTATTGTTTTGGAAATCCAAAAACGGCCGTTTAAGCCTTTTCGCTTTCTTCATCCCTATTACGGACTTTAGTCAGATATCCTACTGAAGGAAGTGTGTGAATTTCTTCAATCAGGTTGTAGTTACGTTGATCAGTAAACAGATCGATAAGTTTGCCTTGTTTGTTGTTTGTATCACCGAATATGATTGCTCCGGCCGGGCAAACCTGCATACAGGCAGTTTTAATATCACCGTCAGCAAGCTCACGGTTCTCAAGCTTAGCCTGCAGTTTTTTCTCCTGTATCCGTTGAACGCAGAACGAACATTTTTCAACCACACCACGCTCACGTACGGTTACATCCGGATTGAGAACCATACGGCCCATATCGCTGTTCATATTGTAATCGAAAGCGTCGTTGGTTGCGTAACGGAACCAGTTGAAGCGACGTACCTTATACGGACAGTTGTTGATGCAGTATTTTGTTCCTATACAACGGTTGTATGCCATTTGGTTGAGGCCTTCGCTGCTGTGGTTGGTTGCCGATACCGGGCAAACATTTTCGCAGGGCGCGTTATCGCATTGCTGGCACATTACCGGCTGGAAATATACGGATGGATTAGCCTCATTTTCAGAATAATACCTGTCGATGCGGATCCAATGCATGATACGGGTAAGTTCAACCTGGGCTTTACCAACAACAGGAACATTATTTT
>DYQT01000248.1:1944-4691 GCA_020719165.1 Draconibacterium orientale
TGCATGATACGGGTAAGTTCAACCTGGGCTTTACCAACAACAGGAACATTATTTTCAGCCTGGCAACCTATAACACAGGCGCTGCAGCCGGTACACGCATTCAGGTCGATTGACATTCCCCAATGATGTCCTTCGTATGTAATTTCCTTGTAAAGAGTAATATTATGTTTTTCAGCCTCTTCGTGCATTTCGTTGCCTGAGTTTGGCTTTTCTTTCCATTCAGCAAGTGTAGTTTCACGAACAATATCGCGACCTTCCATCGAATGGTACATCTGGGTGGAAGCGATGTTGTATTTTTTACCGGTTTTGGTAACTGCCCCGGCAGCCATGAAAGCTTTACGGTTGCCGCCATCCATTTTCATAAAAGGGAAAACATTCACACCTACGCCATCGGCAACTTTTCCAGCCTTAGTTCGGCCGTAACCGTATGCTATGGCAATGGTGCCTTCGGCTTGCCCCGGCTGAATGTAGGCAACAAGTTCAAGACCCTCAGCTAGTTTTAAAACATCACCAGTTACAACGCCAAGTTTTTTAGCTTCCGATGGTGAAATGGCAGCAAAATTATCCCAGCAAACTTTCGATATCGGGTCAGGCATTTCCATCATCCATGGATTGTTGGTATGCTGACCGTTTCCTAACGCTATTGTTTCATAAAACACAAGTTCGTTTTCAGCGGATTTTACAGCGGCTGCTTTTGTTGCAGCTTCAGCTAAAACCTGGGTTGTAAATGCAGGCTGAGCATGAGTTGCAGGAAGTTCAAAAACTCCTTTTTGCAAAGTATAATTCCAGAAATCAGTTGCAGAAGTATATTCTGATTGCTTTCCTATGAAATTCTGCTGCCAGTATTGTTTCAGATAAGCACTGAAAAGGGTGGTGCTGCCAGCCCATTTCAGAAGGCTGTCCTGCGCCTGGCGGGTCAGGTAAATATGGTTTATTGTTGGCTGCTGCAGACTGAAAAGTCCTTTCTTAGGTTCAGCATCGTTCCACGACTCCAGAAAATGATGATCGGGAGCAACAACACTACATACATCGGCGGTTTCATCAATTGCATTTGACAGACTTACAGTAAGCTCAACTTTTTTCAGGCCATCCTGCAACAATTTAGGATCACTGTAATTATAAACCGGGTTTACATTATAGAAAATAACAGCGCCTGTTTTGTCTTCGTTCATTTCTTTAACGAGAGCAGACATATCTTCGTCAATGCCTTTGCGGATATTGAGTGATGCTGAAAAATCAATAGTGCTGTTGTAGTTCTGCAGCATCTGGTTGATTGCATTTACAACAATCTGAATTGAAGTATCATTTATACCGCAAACAACGATTGATTTGCCTTTTGCGCTAATAAGTTTTTGTGCCAGTTTAGTTACATCAACAACTGAAGCCGGTGCATTGTAAGTAATTCCACCTGTAGCTTTGGCGATTTCATTATACAGACTTAAAATTACTGAAGCCTGCTGACTTGGTTTTATAGGGAACCGGTAATCAGCGTTTGAACCAGTAAGCGACATGCCTGATTCAAAAACTGTTAGTTGTGATAGCGTACGTTTTTCTGCATTCAGTCGGCGGCTTGCAGCAAAACGACGGGTGAATTCAACCGGCATAAGCCAGGTACCCAGGAAATCAGCTTCGAAACTTACAATTACATCTGCCTTATCGAAATAATAATCAGGAATGGTTTGTGTGCCAAAAGTGAGATTATTTGCCTGAAGCAATGCCGAAGATGAAACTGCATCGTAAGTTATATGCCTGGTAGTCGGGAATTTTATTTTAAACTCTTCAATAACTGATAGGGTAGAAGGGCTGATAATAGTTGAGGTTACAAGGGCAATTGATTTGCCAGATAAGGATGCGGCTGCAAGTTTCGAAGTAACCTCAGCATCAATCATATCCCAGGTCGACTCTTTTCCACCTATAATTGGCTTTTTAAACCGGGCACCATCATCATACAGACTTAAGACTGATCCTTGCACCCTTGCGCTGGTAGATCCATTGCTGATTGAAGAAAGTTCATTTCCTTCAATCTTTATGGGCCTGCCATCGCGAACTTTTACAAGTATGCCATTATAATCCTGGCCATCGAAATAGGTTGATGCATAATGATTTGCCATTCCCGGAGTTACTTCCTCCGGTTTACTGAGGTAAGGAATTGCTGTATTTACCGGATTCTGACAACTGGTTGCGATGGCTGCCGTGGCAAAGCTGAATCCGCAGAATTTCAGGAAGTTCCGCCGCGAGGATGGTTTACTGTCAATTTCGTCATCAATCAGGTCGAGAAGCGAACGCGATGCATCCACATCTTTCTGACCGGGATTTATTATGGGCAGGTTAGCTTGTTCTTCAAGACTTTTCCAATATTTCTTTTCCATTTATATATTGAGGTATAAAAGGTTCTGTTTAATTTGTTCTTTAATTGCTGATTTTAACAATTCCCCGGTTTAGTAATGGCATTTGCTGCAATCAATTCCGCCAAGGCGCTCAGCAGTAATCTTTTTACCTGCTTTTGCATCGTCATGTAAGGCTTTGAATCCTTCATAATATTTGTTTGTGGTAGCCTGAATTCCGGTCTCACGGTGACAGTTTACACACCATCCCATTGAAAGATCTGAAACCTGTTTAACCAGGTCCATTGTTTCAACCGGTCCATGGCATGTCTGGCATTCAACTTTCCCGGCGCCAACATGTTGTGCATGGCTAAAGAAAGCGTGGTCAGGAAGTTTATGAACCCGAACCCATTCAATTGGTTT
>DYQT01000513.1 GCA_020719165.1 Draconibacterium orientale
AACGCATCATTACCCATTTACGTAAGGCATGGAAAAACACGATGATCATTGTTCGTGGCGATGGTCATTTTTGTAGCAAAGAACTCATGGCATGGGCAGCGGGACAGGACAAGGTGCATTTTCTTACCGGACTTACCGGCAACAAGTCCTTGAATGACCTGGCCAGGGTTACCATTGACTCGGCTGAGAAACAGTATAAAAGTACCGGCATAGCGGTAAAACGTTACCATAGTTTTGACTATGCAGCAGGTTCATGGAGTGGGACACAGCGTGTTATCGTAAAAGTTGAGGTAAGCGAAAAGGGCACCAATATCCGGTATGTGGTTACCGACATCCGGTGTGTGCGTACAAAAGCGTTATATGAACAGGGGTATTGTGCCCGCGGCCAAATGGAATTATACATCAAAGAAAACAAGTCACACCTGCTATCAGACCGGATGTCCTGCTCCCGTTTTGAAGCCAATCAGTTCCGGCTTTTCATGCATTCTGCCGCCTACGTCTTATTGCATGCCCTGCGCGACAAAATGCTTCAGGGAACAGAATATGCTACTGCTACGATGAAAACCATTCGGTTGCGCCTTATAAAGGTTGCTGCTTATGTAAAGGAAATGAAGACCCGGATCAAAATTGAACTCCCAAAACAATTTCCGGACATGGTGGTCATGGCAAATTGCCTGGGTAAATTCAACGAGTTACGTTGTTAATCCATTGTTGAAAACAACCTGTAATCCCGTCATAAACTACCCTGTTTGAAAGACTGCACTCCGAAAACCCACACGGACTGGTAGAACTTTGTTAATAACCCTCGAATGATTGTTAATAGCGACTGTTTTTACAAGAAACAAGACCAGTGACCAAGCCTTTTTCCGATCAGGGTTAACAAATCATTGCCATGTCTTCGCCATAATAAGAAAAAAATGGCCTTCCTGTCTCACAGGCATCCCTTTTTTGTCGAATTTTGGGTTTATGAATAATTCAGGTTAAACTTTCGTATAGTTTTTCTTCGAGGTAATCGGCGTCTTTTAAAAGCACAAG
>DYQT01000514.1 GCA_020719165.1 Draconibacterium orientale
ACAGCTCACGCATGATGATCCATGTCCATCGCGGCAAGGGGGCCAAGGATCGATAAAACCGTAATGGGCCATAAGGTACAACATCATATAATCCCGCCAACCTGTCTTGCTGCGACGATCAATGGAACCTATAAACTCCTGTACCAGTTGCCAGTCAAGTGCCCGTGGAGGTAGAGCGGCACGAAGACTGACAGGTTGATCTATTTTGTCAAGCCGGAATGAGATCAAATTGTTGTTGTAACAGTAACGGAAAAAGGTTTGCAGATATGAAACCGTCGTGCCCAGTGCCTTTCTCGCAAGTTCACGGGCACGCTGTTCTATATGGTGCTCGACGATTCTTGCTGTCAGGGATGAAAGAGGTCGGCCATCGGGAAGTTCTCGTTTCATAAAGGTTTCAACAACCCAATCATGCGATTTTATTGTCCGAGGAGTAAGTCCCCGACGATCTGCCAAATAGCGCAGGTATTCCTTTCGCAATATGACATGCGGGTCGGTTGGTGAATTAATCTTCAACCTGTTCTCTGATGCCAAAAAGCGTTTAAAAGAAAACCGTGCATGATTGTAAAATTTTTGCTGGGTCGGATGACGAAAAGCCTGGAGAAGATCAACCTCGGTGAATGTGCAACCAGGTGCGGAAGCAAGTCTTTCAAGCGATTGCTTTGCCCGAAAGACAATCCGCTGGGCGTACCGAAGAGAATATCCATTTTGATCCAACCAATATGCAAAAGAGGCAAGATCTTCAGCATAAGGCGAGCATTCATATCGGGCATGAACTCGAACAAACATTTTTTGTAGCATGATTACCTCCTTGGTTAGGGTGAAAAGGTTATGATGCCTCCAAAAATTATGTTGAGTTATAACGGGGAAAATTGTCCAGAGGAAACTACGACAACTGAAAAATCGCTGAATTTACGCTAAAAACAAAAAAGAGGCCTGCCGGAGTGGCAGACCTCTGCACATAAATAAAGACTTAACATAAGTCCAGGAAAATATTATTAAAGGCGGTCTTCATGGTAAAAATTATGATCCAGAA
>DYQT01000249.1 GCA_020719165.1 Draconibacterium orientale
ATAGGCATAAAGCCCTTGCCGACTGACGCATAAGCCGGCAAACGTCTGCTCTCGCCATCGGAATGGATGATGATCCGTTTTGAATTTACCGGAGGTGCCAAATGATCGCCTTGCATCGTCGCCGGAGTTATCCCATGCTGCCATAAAACGTTCACGGTTCCTCCTCCTGATCCCAGTTTTATATTATCGGGATCAGAAAAAACTTCAGTGATTGACGGATAATCACTTTTATGCTTTCTGACATAACTGGCAAAATGGGGCGGCAGGGTGAGGAGTATATCCATGGAATCGGCAGACTTTTGTTTTTCAAAAATAGTTTTATTTTTCTTTCATTTGCAAATCAATACAGACTTATGAAAAATTCACAACGTTTTTGCCTGACCCTTATGCTTAAGGAAGACCCGGAACTCATCAGAGAGTATCTATACTGGCATCAAAAAGAGCATCTCTGGCCCGAAATTCCTGAAGGAATCAAAGCGGCTGGCATTCAGGAAATGGAAATTTACCGGATCAACAACCAGTTGGTCATGATCATTGAAGCCGGCCCCGACTTTGAATTTGAGAGGGACATGAAACTTCTCTCCACCCTCCCGCGCCAGCAGGAATGGGAAGCCTTTGTTTCGCGGTTTCAAAAATCAGCGCCGGGAGAAACTTCTGCAGAAAAATGGAGACCGATGGAAAAGATTTTTGAACTTGATTAATGCAGACCAGGAACTATTATTTACGGTATCCGCGTAGTCCGAAGTGCAAAACCACTGCGAAACACATCAGCGGAATAAGGTATCCCAACCGGATGTGTGACTGATCGGCAATATACCCCATCAACATTGGACACAACGCTCCCCCAACAATTGCCATCACAAGGTAAGATGAGGCTTTTTGCGTTAAATGCCCCATATCTTTCAGTCCGAGCACAAAGATGGTTGGAAACATAATCGACATAAAAAAGTAGGTGGAGAAAAGGGCAACGACCGACAACCAGCCAAAGCCGGCTACAACCAATGCCATCATAAGGATGGAAAGTAAGGCATACACCGAGAGTAAGCGCTGCGGTGCAACCGACTTCATAAACATACTTCCCGAAAGCCTACCCACCCAGAAAAGCCCCATGCCGCCAAATGACAAGATGATCGCCGCCGTTGCATTGGACACCCCCGGAATTGATTCGGTCACATAATTAATGAAGAAGCTGTTTATGCCTGTCTGGGCCGCCACATAAAAGAACTGTGCAACAACGGCCATCCTGAAATGTTTGATTGACCACAGTTTCCGCGGTTTGGTCCCCGGATGGAGCGCGGATGTTTCTTCCGGTTTTATTTCAGGTAAAGGTGTTTTCATAAACATCAGTGCCACAAAAAACACGACCATACCCACCCCCAGGTAGGGCCATGTAAGTGTGTCAAACTGGTTGTCGCCTTTCGATTGCATTCCGAAAATGATCATGCCGCCCACGAGCGGACCAAAAATCCAGCCCAACCCGTTGAACGATTGTGACAGGTTTAAACGCCGTCCGGCACTTTCTTTCGGTCCTAATACGGAAATATAAGGATTTGCAGCAGTTTCAAGAAAAGCAAGTCCGAAAGCGATGATGAGCAGAGCAACCAGGAATGGCCAGAACAGCTGGAACATGGCAGCAGGATAAAACAAGAATGCTCCCAGTGCATACAGCAGAAGGCCGGTGACGATTCCTTTTTTATAACCAAATCTGTTGATGAGGTAACCGGCAGGAAGCGCTGCCAGAAAATACCCCCCGTACACCGAAAACTGCACTAATCCTGATTCGGCGCGTGACACATGCAAAATTTCCTGAAAATGCTTGTTCAGTACATCCAGCAAACTATGGGCAAAGCCCCATAAAAAGAACAGGCTTGTAACCAGAATAAACGGAATAATATACCTTTGACCATTGGCTCCGGCTATCAGTGATTGCTTTTTCATCCCTGGTTTGTTAAAATTCGGGGCAAGATAACAAGAAAAATCATTTGATATTCCGATTTCTAAAAATTCGGGTTTGCCAATCCCTTAACCTTTCATTGCAATACACGTTATTGAATTATAATGACTATTTTTGTTATCTGCAACGTAACAAAAACCGCGACTGACACGATACATGGAATCTATTGTGAACAAAGTGATTGTATTGATGAAATGCTTTCTGCAACTGAAAAAAAAATCGGTGACAGGCGCGGGTTTGTTTCTGTTTGGTTTACTACTCCTCAGTGGTTGCCATGTTACGAAAAACCTCGAATCAAATGAATCTCTGCTGATAAAAAATAAAATCAGGATATCCAATCATAAAATTCTCACAGAAGAATTAGAACCATACCTTCAACAAAAGCCAAACGTAAAACTTTTTGGGCTATTCAGGCCCAATATTGCTTTTTACTATATGGGAAGCAAAGGAAAGGAGACGAAATTCAAGAAATGGCTTCGTACGAAGGTAGGAACCGAACCAGTCATCCTGGATACCAGCCTGGTGTCGATCTCCGTGAAGCAGATGAACATGTATCTTGGCAACAGGGGCTACTTTAAATCAAGTATCAGCGATTCAATCGTAATAAAGAGGAAAAAGGCTACTGTTCACTACACCATTCATGCTGCAAAACCCTATCTGATCAGAAATCTGTTTTATGCCATTGCAGATACCCAACTGGCAACTTTTGTTTTTCGCGACACCGCAAAATGCCTGATAAAAAAAGGCCGGAATTTCGATTCATACATTCTCGATGACGAACGTACCCGTGTGACCAACAACCTGTTAAATTATGGTTTTTTCCGATTTTCAAATGTCTATATTAAATACCGGATTGACACTAATTTCATGCAGCATCAGTGCGATGTCACCCTTGAAATTATCAACGGGGTGATGCCCTCATTTGAAAACTTCAGTACAGTTCAACAAATTCCGCACAAGCGGTATTTTATCAACAAAATCAATATTTATCCCGAGTTTGACCACCTGGTCACCTTCACCGGGGTTTACGACACACTCGTGAAAGTTTATAAAAGTCCGGTGAAAGACCAACCCGAAAACACCTACTATTTCTTTTTCCAGGATCATTTTAAAGTAAAACCAAGAACAATCGCCCAATCGATTTTTATCACGCCCAAGTCGCACTATAACCTGCTGGATGTGAACCAAACCTATTCGCAGCTTTCCAGTTTACAGGTTTTCAAATACATAAACATTCAGTTCAAAGAGGTTGATGACGGCAAGACATCGTTGCTCCGGAATCAGGATGTCATTGATTGCAATATTGAATTATCCCGGGCTCCGGCTCAATCCTTTTCAGTAACCACCGATGGCACCAACTCGGGGGGCGCCTTTGGAGTTCAGGCAAATCTGGGCTATCAGAATCGAAATATTTTCAGGGGAGCCCAACTCTTCAGGCTGAACCTGAGCGGATCGCTACAAATGCAGGCAACCGACGGATCATCGGGCACAGCATTCTTCAATACGATTGAATTTGGGGCAAATGCCAGCATTACCTTCCCTCAATTTCTCATACCCATCAAACCCGAATCACTTCCGAAATACTT
Source organism: Draconibacterium orientale (assembly GCA_020719165.1). Lineage (GTDB taxonomy): Bacteria > Bacteroidota > Bacteroidia > Bacteroidales > FEN-979 > CAIVAT01. The sequence goes on from DYQT01000249.1 coordinate 3,541, forward strand.
TAAACCGAAAACAACGATCAGTGTCGGATACAATTACCAGCACCAGCAACATTATGACCGGCACATTTCAAACATCACTTTTGGGTACACCTGGCATCAGAAAGAAAAAATAAAACATGTGCTGAACCCTTTTGAGATTTCTCTCGTGAAAGTTTACACTGATGCCTATTTTGATTCGGTTTTGAACAGTGAGCAGGATAACCGGCTGAAAAACCAATATACCGACCACATGGTTGCCGGATTAAAGTACACCTTCACCTTCAGCAATCAGGAGCTTAGCAAAGTAAAGGATTTTGTTTACATCCGGGCCAATTTTGAAACAGGCGGAAACCTTATTTATGCAATCAATAGTGTTTTTAAAACGCCCAAACCCGACAGTGGAGGTTACCTGCTTTTTGGTTTGCCCTATGCACAATATGTACGTCCGGACGTTGATGTGAGATATTACAACATCTTTCCAAACAATTTTTCGCTGGTCTACCGGTTTTATGGTGGAATAGGCATCCCTTATGGCAATTCCACACTTTTACCCTTTGAAAAAGCGTTTTTTGCCGGAGGAGCCAATGGCATGCGAGGATGGAAAATGTACACACTCGGACCTGGCACATATACCAGTGCAGACGAAAGTACCACATTTAATCAGATCGGGGATATCCAGCTGGAGGCGAATATCGAATACCGATTCCCTGTTTATCACTGGATTCGGGGGGCGGTGTTTATCGATGCCGGTAACATCTGGTTGTTACAGGAGGCACAGGATTTACCCGGGGGAAAGTTTACATTTCCGGAGTTCTTTAGCCAGATCGCTTTGGATGCAGGGGTCGGGATTCGCTTTGATTTCGATTTTTTCATTTTCCGGTTCGATCCTGCCATCCGTTTAAGGGTTCCATCCTACCCCAGTGCCGACCGCTGGTACTTCGATAAAATGCAGATCAAGGACATCGTTTGGAATTTCGGAATAGGATACCCGTTTTAACATCGAATATCGAATATCGAATATCGAATGTCGAATAACGAATATTGAATATTGAGTTACGTCCGAAAAGTCATTTGCTTGCCACATTGCCCTGATCATCACGCTA
>DYQT01000515.1 GCA_020719165.1 Draconibacterium orientale
TTTTCCGAAAAGATTTTGTCAACCTTTTCTTTGTTTTTCGACACTTCGTTTTCGAGATATATAAGGGCATCAACCTGAGTTTGGGTAGGCCTGCCCTCGTAACCCATCACATTTCCATAAATGTCGCCAATCTTTTCACGGAGCTTTACCTCGCCTGTAATACCGCCTTTTTTGGTGGCAACCATTTCCTCACGGAGTTTGCTGAACTCAGAGGAGGTTTCGGAAATCAGTTTGTTGGTTTTCTTCGAAAGTTTCGGGTTATCGGCAAGTTTTTTGGCAGCATCCGTAAAATCAGTGATCTGGCGGGTAATCAGGCCGAGTTCGCCCAACAGGTTGTAGGCTTTCATCATTGTTTCCTGACGCAGGTCACGGTCAGCAATGGAGTGTGGTGAATCCTCGTCATAATCCACCCGGTATTTGTGTTCATAAGTTTTATCACCTTTTATAACCTTCACGGTGTAGTCGCCCGGTGGATAGGTTGGACCAACGATGGCCTGTCCAAGCAACTGCCTCGATGCAGGGACTTTGGGCGGTTTCATGCGCATCATCCACGAAACCCGGTTGATGCCCTTGGATTTTCCGGAAGGCAGGGTTTTAATTTTTTCGCCTTTTTCGTTGTAAACTTCCATAAACATGTCGCCGAAAATGTGGCGTTTCTTCATATAGTAACTGAATTGCAGCGCTCCCGGTGGGTTTGAACCTATAAACTCATCATCACCATTAAAACTTTGCTGCATACCCGAACTCCTGATTTTGTAAGGCCGCGAATCCAGGAAAACCAAATCTTCATCCAACCGGTCTGACTTCAGGCTTTGAAGCGGTGTAAGATCATCTATGATAAAAATTCCCCGTCCGTGGGTGGCCACCACCAGGTCGTTTTCGCGTTCCTGGAAAACCAGATGATGAACAGGAACTTTCGGAAAATTTCCCGTGAAGCGTGTCCATGCTCCTCCGCCATCAATCGAGATGTAAAGCCCGAATTCGGTTCCAAGATAGAGAAGATCGGGATTTTTTAAATCTTG
>DYQT01000250.1 GCA_020719165.1 Draconibacterium orientale
CTGAAATCGGCGTTTTCGATGTCGACCCTCATTAATGACCTTCTGCAGTTTTCACGTTCGGCCAGAACCGAAATTAACACTGAAACAGTTGACCTCAGCGAAATGTCGCGTGCCATTGCAGCTGAAATGGAGGAGCAGAATTCCCTGAATAAGGCAATATTTAACATCCAGGAAGGAATGCAGGTGCAGGCAGATCCAAATCTGATGAACGTCGTACTGGTTAATTTGCTGGGTAATGCCGTGAAATATTCAGCAAAGGTTGAAAAACCTGAAATTACCTTCGGGCATACGCTTTCGGGCAGGGAAAGTACCTATTTTATCAAAGATAACGGCGCAGGATTTGACATGTCGAAAGCAGTGAAACTGTTTAATCCTTTTCAACGGTTTCACACCAGTCAGGAGTTTACCGGAACCGGTGTTGGTTTGGCAACAGTGCGACGAATCATCGAGCGGCACGGAGGAAGAATTTGGGCAGAATCGGAGCCGGGAAAAGGAGCCACTTTTTATTTTTCATTCGAAAACCAATAGCTAAACCCTACCAGGTTTTGCCTATTTCGCATATTGTTTAAAAGAAATTATTTTGAAAAAAGAATTGATTAATCGAAACATCGAACAAATTGATAAGAATCCCGATTCTGAGGTATTCAACGACATTCAGGTTGGCACTGTTTTTAGTCTGGAAGATCTTCAGCGCAAGCAGGATCTATTCTCTGATGCTACCGGTGTCGCTTCTATCATTACCTATCCCGATGGCACACCCATCACCCGGCCCAGTAATTTCACCCGGATATTCAGCGACTTCCTTTTCAAAAGCGATAAAGTTCAGGACAACAAATATCATTCGTTTTCCATCCCTGGGATTGGCGATTCTACAATCTATCGAAACCAGGAATGTGTTCAGGATGGATTGCTGTATACTTCCGCAATCATCAGCGTGGGTGAAAAGCCCCTGGCAATTTGGCTGATCGGCCAGGTGAGAACAGAGGTTATGAACGAATCATGCTTGATTGGGTATGCCAATGAAACAGGGGTAAACGCTTCAGATTTCCTCCTTGCATATAAGGAGGTGCCTGTGATGCTTGCATGGCAGTTTGACAAAGTTTCGAAAATGCTGGCCGAATTTGCAGGTGAACTATCGCAAAAGGCGTTCAACAGTTTGCAGTTGAAAAAGCAAATTGCCGAGCATGAAAAAGCAACCGTTTTGCTGAAAGAGGGTGAGGAAAAATTTAAATTGCTGATTGAAACCATGCCAAATGGTTTTTACCGTACAACACCCGGCGGCTATTATGTCGATGTAAACAACGCCATGGTAAAAATGTTAGGATATGATACCAAAGAAGAATTATTGCGTGTTTACATCCCCACCGATATCTATGTGAAGCCTGAAGAGCGCGATGACTTTGAGCGGTCTAACGAAGATTTTATCAGTGATTTTGAGGTTTACCGGTTGAAAACCAAAGATGGCCGGATTATCTGGATTGAAGACAACGCCCGGTATATCAAGGATGCAGACGGTCGTACAATTTTCAACGAAGGCATCTGCCGCGACATTACCGATCGCAAACAGGCCGAAGCCGAAATAAAGCTTCAAAACCAAGAACTTTTAAAAATCAACACCGAGAAAGATAAATTCTTCTCCATCATTGCGCATGACCTCCGCTCCCCTTTCAACAGTTTTTTGGGTCTTACCCAAATTATGGCTGAGGAACTACACGGGCTGACCATGGACGAAATTCAAAAATTTGCAGTTAGCATGCGAAACTCTGCGACCAACCTTTTCCGACTGCTTGAAAATCTTTTGCAATGGTCGCGCATACAACAAGGGTTAATTCCTTTCAGGCAGGAGTATATCCAACTGCTGCCAATTGTGAACGAAAGCATCGAAATGATGCTTGAACCGGCTAAAAATAAAAATATCGAGATAAGCAAAGACATTCCTTACCATCTGAAAGTTTTCGCTGATCGGAATATTCTGGAAGCAGTGGTGCGCAACCTCATTTCGAATGCCATTAAATTTACACACAAAGGCGGGGCGGTTTCCATTTCGGCAAAAGTTGCAGTTGGAAGTTGCATTGAGGTGTCGATAAAAGATTCCGGTATCGGCATGAGTCAATCGATGATAGGTAATCTGTTCAGGCTCGATGTGCAAACAAACAGGAAAGGAACCGAAGATGAACCCAGCACGGGATTGGGGTTAATTTTGTGTAAAGATTTTATCGAAAAGCACGGCGGGAGAATATGGGTAAACAGCGAACCTGGAAAAGGATCCGTATTTCACTTTTCTCTTCCTTTGCCCAGCCCTCCGGCAAATTTAAAATCTATAAACAATTTGGAAACTCCGGTTTCTGATGACCAGTGGATCGGCAAGCTAAAAATACTTATTGCCGAAGATGATCAAACATCTGAGATGTATATGACAAGAGTTGTTAAAACATACAGCAAACAACTAATCACCGTAAACACAGGTATCGATGCCGTGGAGGCCTGTCGAGCCCATCCCGACATCGACCTTGTACTGATGGACATCCAAATGCCGGAAATGGATGGCATTAAGGCAACCAAAACAATTCGAACGTTTAACAAGGATGTGATTATCATAGCGCAAACAGCTTTTGCCATGTCGGGCGACAAAACCAAAGCCAAAGAGGCAGGCTGCAATGACTATTTGACAAAGCCTATCAAAAAAGATGAATTGCTGACGATGATCAGGCGCTTTTTTACAAAAACATTCTTCGAGACAAAATGAAGAAAAATAAACATAAACCTGCACAAAAAAGATTCCCCGCAGATCATGGGAAAGCTGAAGGCACATTAAGTGAATCGGAGGCGATGTTGCGGGATACCAACGCATATCTTGAGAACCTGATTAATTACGCGAATGCACCCATCATCGTTTGGGACCCGCTTTTTAAAATCACCCGGTTCAATCATGCTTTTGAATTGCTGACTGGCCGCAAAGAGAGCGAAGTGATGGGGAAATCGCTGGAACTGTTGTTTCCGGCAGAACATGTTGAAAATTCCATGGCATTGATCCGAAAAACATTATCGGGTGAACGCTGGGAAACGGTTGAAATAAAAATAGTGAACACCGATCAGTCGGTGAGAATGGTGCTTTGGAACTCTGCCACCTTGTTTGAACCCGATGGTACGACACCCATTGCCACCATCGCGCAAGGCGAAGACATCACCGCGCGGAAGCAGGCCGAAGATGAGCTGCGTTTGCTGAACCAGACCCTTGAGCAGCGCATTTCAGACCGTACCAGGCAACTTGAATCAATCAATAATGAACTGGCGATTAAAAACAAGGAATTAGAGCAATTTACCTTTATTGCCTCTCATGACCTTCAGGAGCCCCTGCTTACATTGATCAACTTTACAAAACTGCTGAGAGAAGACCATGGCGGAAAGTTGGATGAATTCGGAAACATTTACATTGACTTTATTCACAATGCAGCAACCCGGATGCGGTCGCTGGTTAAAGGTTTGATGGATTACACCCTCTGGGGTAAAGAAAGTGAAAAAACATTGGTTGATTGCAATAAAATCAGCAATGAGGTGATTTCAGAGATGGCAGAGACCATTGACAGTTGTAAAGCCCGGGTCAATATCCAACGGCTGCCGGTTATTAGCGGCAATGAGGCGGATTTGAAAATGTTGTTTCAAAACCTGATCAGCAATGCAATCAAATTTCGTAAAAAGAATCTCCCGCCTGAAATCAATATTTCAGCAAATTATCACGAAGGATTCTGGATATTTTCATTTGAAGACAATGGCATCGGCATTCAGCATAAGGACAAGGAGAAAATTTTCACCATCTTCAAGCGATTGCATAACCGCGTAGAATATGAGGGAATAGGGATCGGGCTGGCACACTGCAAAAAAATCGTGGAATTGCATGGGGGTAAAATCCGGGTAGAATCCGGCCCCGGATCGGGTAGTACATTTATTTTCACCATATCGTCAGTTGCCAGAGAAGCGGCTACCGAAGCATAGCAAACATAATATCAGACTCCGGGTTTCAATGAAGATTATTTTTTGCAAATTATCATGGAAATCGTAAAATAAAATTATTTTTACATTACCAAACATTGAATAGCAATGAAAAAACTTAACTGCATATTACTGGTAGATGATAATGATTCTGACAATTTCATTCACAAAAGGATTATTGAAAAGTCAGGCATTGCCAACCACACTGAAATCGCAATGAACGGAAAAGAGGCGCTGGATTTTCTTATCTCACAGGGAAAAGCCGGGCTGTCTGAGAGGCAAAATAAACATCCTGACTTAATCTTTCTCGATATCAATATGCCTGTCATGGACGGTTGGGAGTTTTTGGAGGAATACCATCAACTCGATGATTCACTAAAAGGCAAGGTTATATTCATTATGCTTACAACCTCACTGAACCCTGCCGATAAAACCAGAGCAGAATCAATGATCGACAGCGGTTGCTTTCAGTTCAAACCATTGACAACCGAGATGATAAATGAGATCATGTTAAGAAACTTCCCTGATCATCTTTAAATCGTAAATCGTAAATCGTAAATCGTAAATCAATGTCGTTTAGTTAACAAAAATAGGATAA
>DYQT01000048.1 GCA_020719165.1 Draconibacterium orientale
GTCGCAGTATTGTAAACTTTCCCGCCAATCTTTCTCAAAAGTTTCGACGACCTCCAGTTGACACTCATCTGATTGGTGATGGTCACCTCCTGTATAACAGGCTTGCCGAAAAATTCAAGTGCCGCCCCGGTTACAAAAATTTTCAGCGTTGAAGCAGGAATCATTAATTCCTTTGCGCGGTAATCTGCAACAATTACGGGATCCTTTGATGTGACATCAACAACCAGGTATCCGAGTGATGCATTTTGAAGCAAAGGGTCATCCTGGAGCTCCTGAAACGCAAGTAACATGGATTTATAGGCGGGGTTATCCTCTGTTTTTTCAGGTGCCGGAAGCCCTTTATCTGATGCTGATTTGGAACTGTCGTTGTTGCAGGCAATCAACAGTTGAAAAAAGATCAGCAGAACAATAAAGAAGGGTCTCGAAGGCATAGGCAGGTTTAAATATTTTTGCCAAAGATCGGAAAAAAATCAGTATCCGCAGGTTTTTAACTATTTTTACCGCAGATTTATCCCTGCGGTTCTCTGCTTAAAAGCTTTGCGGTTCTCAGCGTTTAAATCATATGTTATTGAATTCAGCCATTCCGGAAGTAGGGATGCAACGAACTGCAGCGAAAACACAGAAATGCGCGAAGACCCGACAATCCGGCATGTAAAAGGTCCATTCTCAGTCGATGATGAATCGAAATGGAAGGCATTCCTGCAGCAGCAGCCCCATGGCAGTTTCTTTCAGTCGCCCGATTATCTTTCTTTGTTTGAAAATTGCCGCAATTATCAGCCGGTTGTACTGTTTGCTGAAAATGCCAAAGGGGAAATGGTCGGATTGCTGGTTGCTACTATTATTCGTGATCATATTTATGGACTTCCATTTCAGCATATGCTGGTGCAGGGGGGGCCGGTCATTTTAAAATCCATTCAGCGTAAAGCCCCTGTTTTGCGAGCGCTTTTAAAAGCCTTGAAACGCCATATTCCCGTTAGAAATGTATTCCTCGAGATCAGGAATCTTCAACATTGGGGCGATGATGCAGTTGCTTTTCAGGAATCCGGTTTCACCTGGCACGACCATTTAAACGACATCCTGCCGATACATTCCAGGAATCAGGTTTTTTCTGCTATAAAACCCGCAAAGCAGCGACAAATTCGCCGGGGGATCGAAAATGGCGCTCTCATCCGGCCGGTTGCAAATGCCGCGGAGGTTGAAGCGTTTTATCACCTGTTACATGAGTTATACAAAAAAAAGGTCAGGAAACCCCTCGCGCCACTGAAATTTTTTCAAAATTTTTATCAGAAAATTCAAATGGAGAAAAAAGGGGTAATTCTGGTAGTTTTCTATAAAGAAAAGGTGATTGGCGGGATGGTCTGTCCATTTTCAAGCCAACATACTGTTCATGAATGGTATATCTGTAGCATGCAGAGCCGGCTCAAGCATCTTTACCCCGGGGTGCTGGCCACCTGGGCAGGCATTGATTTTGCCACCCAAAACAGGTTCAAAGCCTTTGATTTCATGGGCATTGGCACTCCCCAGAAACCGTATGGGGTCAGAAATTTTAAAACCCAGTTTGGCGGGGAGGTTGTGAACTTTGGCCGCTGGCAGTTGATCAACAGTAAATTCTGGTATCAGCTGGGTTTATGGGGCTACAGTGTGTTAAAACGATTTTCCCGACGATGAAATTTCCGGTCCCGCCTCAGGTTTTTTATTGATCCGCTCCACCCATATGATCCACAAAATAAGAATTACAACGTAAAACATTGCCCTGAGAACCGTATTGTGAGCGGTGTGCCACAATTCAGGTTTGTTCACCGAAACCACACCAAGAAGCACTATTCTTAAAACATTGGTGAAATGAATGATTACCATGCCCATAGGAATAAACCATAGTTTTCTTTTCCATAACCCGGGATAAATAAGCACGAGCAGGGCAAACTGCAGAATTTGTTTATCTCCCGAACAACTGCTGTTGATGCTGGTCCAACTGCCATTGTCAAAGTACATGATTGTACCCGACAATTGTAAGGGAATGTTCAGAATATGCTGAATTGCCCATGTGCTTTGATTGAAAACCCATCCGACCATAACCTGATGCAGGTCATTCATCCACGACTGAATGGGCCAGTAATGGAGGCTGTTCGCCCAAAAACGGTAGGAATAGTGAATGGCGAGGGTAATAACCGCAAACCAAAAAACATCGCGGAGGTGTTTGTACCGTGGTTCGTAGAAAAAACTCTTTACACCTGCAAAGGAAATGTTCATAGAAGTGATTTTCGACAAATATACAAAACATTCGGAATGTAAAATATCACACACCCAAACCATCAAAAACGCAAAGCGCACCGGTAAAAAATTTCACTCACCTTAATGGAACCAGGATGGGACCATCCGAATTTGCGCGAAATTGTTTTACCTTTGGCATTTAAACACTATAAAACATTGACCTGAATGCTGAATATTGATGAAGACCCAATCTCACCGCGTTCTCTTACTGAATTAAGGCGGTTCTCAACTTTTATTTTTGTTTTTGCGGCCATTGTGATTCAGTTTATTCTGACGCTTCAAACAGCAGCGCTGCTGAAATTGTTCTCCTATCAATTTAATTACAGCATGTTTTTGCTCGAATATGTTGATGAAACAAGCAAACCCTGGACAGAGGCCATGGTTACTTTTGTCTTCGGATCGGGACCACTGATGTTTACAATCCTTGGGGTGTGGTTCCTTACCGCACTCAATGGAAGCAATATTTCAAATTGGAAAACCCGGCTTATCCTAACTTGGGTGACTTATGTAATGGTGAATGCCCTGCCTTGCGGAATAATTTCAGGATTCCTGTTTTTTGATAACCTCGGTGTTGTTTTTCAATGGCTGTTTGAAAGCTTTTACCAAAGAGGGGTCATTGCTCTTGTGGTATTGATCATGCTTATTTATACCAGCGGGTTTTGGCTTTTTCTGTTTATGAAAACCGCCTGGCATCCTGTTTTCATTGCGAGCAGTGAAAACAGGCGGACTTTTATCCACCATGTTTTTACCCTCCCCTGGTTGCAGGGATCTTTGATCCTTCTCCTGTTCAACTGGCCATTTTATAGTCTTTACTGGCCGTTGTTTCTGCTTTGTTTGGGTTACATCGCCTATCCTGCTTACAATCATCTCAGAGCTGTTCCCGATCTGGAGATAGAGGCGTCGCCGAACACCATGTTCACCAGCCGGTACCAGATTTTATATATGGTAATCGGGCTTGCATGCATCTGGTGTGTGAACTTCATCATCGTGCGTTTCTGACCTCCGGGCTAAATGTTAAATATCCTTAAATATCTACATATATTTGCGGTTGCAATATTAATTTTTATAGTTTTGTCCGATTTTTAGAATCAGAATAAATAGGTTTAAATAGTTAACTCCATGATTAAAAAAATATTGGTGGCCAATCGGGGGGAGATTGCAGTCAGGGTTATGCGGTCGTGCCGCGAACTTGGGCTCATCACGGTGGCGGTTTTTTCGGATGCCGATCGCAGGGCCATGCATGTTCGCTATGCCGATGAGGCCTATTGCATCGGGCCTGCGCCATCGCGTGAGAGTTATCTCAATATTGATGCAATTATCGCCACAGCAAAGAAATCGGGTGCCGATGCCATTCACCCCGGTTATGGATTTCTCTCTGAAAATGCCGGTTTTTCTGAGCGTTGCAAGGCTGAAGGGATCAAATTTATCGGTCCGGATGGCTATGCAATCAGGACGATGGGTGATAAAATCACGGCCAGGCAAACCATGATTGCTTCGGGAGTTCCGGTTGTACCCGGTACCAAAGAAAAATTGTCTGATGAGACCAAGGCAGTTGAGGTGGTTAAAGAAATCGGGCTGCCTGTGATGATCAAAGCATCGGCAGGCGGAGGCGGAAAAGGGATGCGGCTTGTGAAAAAAATGGCCGAGCTGATTCCTTCATTGCGCATGGCAAAATCGGAAGCCATGAATGCCTTTGGCGACGATGCAGTGTATATCGAAAAATACATCGAATCACCCCATCACATTGAATTTCAGATATTGGCTGATCAGCATGGAAATGTCGTGCATCTGTTTGAGCGCGAATGTTCGATCCAGCGCCGCCATCAGAAGGTGATCGAAGAAACGCCTTCGCCGCTCATGAATTCCGAATTGCGCAACGAGATGGGTGAAAAGGCCGTGGCAGCAGCTAAAGCGGTAAATTATGAAGGTGCCGGAACGATTGAGTTTATCGTGAATGATCAATTGGAATACTATTTCCTTGAAATGAACACCCGGCTGCAGGTGGAACACCCCGTTACAGAGCGTGTTGTTGGTGTTGACCTGGTTAAAGAGCAAATTAATATTGCCAATGGACTGCCACTCTCTTTCAGGCAGGAAGATCTGCAGCAGCATGGCCACGCCATCCAGTGCCGCATCTATGCCGAAGATCCTGAAAATAACTTCATGCCAAATCCCGGGGTCATCAAACACATCACCGTTCCATTGGGACTTGGCGTGCGTTACGATGGATACGTTTATGAAGGATATGAAATTCCCATGCATTACGACCCCATGATCTGCAAGCTGATTACCTGGGGAGAGACCCGCATGGAATCGATTGCCCGTATGCGCCGGGCTTTGTATGAGTACAAGATCACCGGTGTGAAAACCTCGATAAAATTTCTGGAACGTATCATGGATGCCCCTGCATTCATCGAGGGAAAATACAACACCCATTTTATTGAGGATAACTACGATCGGCTGTTTACAACCAAACTTTGCGGCAGCCAGTGTGAGGATATGGCCATTATTACAGCATTTATCGACTACCTGGATAAACTTGCTGAAATACAACCTCCTAAATACACGGAAGAGTTGGGAAGCAACTGGAAGGATTTTGGCCGAAAAAGAAATGTTTTACGATTATAATAACTGCACATGGCATACGAAATAAGTATCGGACATCGCACGGCAAAAATTGAACTGCTCAACCGGAACGGTCACAAAGCCCTGATCAAGGTTGATGACCTGAAATATGATCTCGACATTGTGGAGGTTGAGAATGGGGTTTATTCGATTATTTACAACGGTCACTCATACAATGTCGAACTCATCCGAGGCGAATCAAATAAGAAGTTCATCGTGAATACCTTTGCAAAAACCTTTAACGCTGAGGTGATTGATGCAGAGTCGAAATACATCACCAACCGCAACCAGGGTTTGGAGGTGGAAGGATCGAATCAGGTGGTATCACCCATGCCCGGAAAGATTGTGAAAATTCCGGTGAAAGTGGGCGATGTTGTTGCTGCAGGCCAAACACTCATCGTGGTGGAAGCCATGAAGATGCAGAGTGAATTCAAAGCCACCGGAGATAAAGTTGTGCAGGCAATTCTGGTAAAAGAAGGTGATACGGTTGATTCACACCAGATCATGATTAAATTGGAGAATGTGCTGATGTGATGATGTGATGATGTGCTGATGTGCTAATGTGCTAATGTGCTAATGTGCTGATGTGCTAATGTGCTAATGTGCTAATGTGCTGATGTGATGATGTGATGATTGATGGCTTATAGACAGGTTTTCTCTTCACTATAAATTTTTTTCAAACTTAAAATTATGCAAACCATTGAAGAACGTTTTCAGTTTTTCGAAGATAAGAACCGCAAGGCTGAATTAGGAGGCGGTGCTGAGAAGATCGCCAAGATTCATAAAAATGGCAGAATGACCGCGCGTGAAAGGATATTGACACTTTTAGATGTCAACACCTTTGTAGAGATGGACAAACTGGTGATGCACCGTTGTCACGATTTCGGGATGGGGCACAACAAAGTTCCGGGCGATGGAATGGTAACAGGGTATGGGAAAATTGATGGGCGGCCGATGTTTGTTTTTGCCCAGGATTTTACGGTTTTTGGGGGTACCATGAGCCGTGCCAATGCCGATAAAGTTGTTAAAATCATGGATATGGCCCTTAGGATGGGGGCGCCGCTCATCGGTTTGAACGATTCGGGAGGTGCGCGTATTCAGGAAGGAGTGGAGAGCCTGGCCGGCTATGCCGATATTTTCTACCGCAATGTGATGGCTTCGGGTGTGATTCCGCAAATTTCGGCCATCATGGGGCCTTGTGCAGGAGGAGCGGTTTATTCTCCGGCCATGACCGATTTCATTTTCATGGTGAAGGAATCGAGCTACATGTTTGTGACAGGCCCCGAGGTTATTAAAACGGTGACGCACGAAGAGGTGACGATGGAGGAGTTGGGCGGTGCAATGTCGCACAATACTAAAAGCGGTGTAGCCCATTTTGCCGGCGAAAATGATGAGCAGGTGTTGTTGATGATCCGTGAACTGATGAGTTTTCTGCCATCGAATAACATGGAAGATCCGCCAACCCAGCCCTGTACCGATGATGTGATGCGGCAGGATGAAAAACTGCAGAAAGTTGTTCCGGCTGATCCGAATAAGCCTTACGACATGAAAGAGATCATCAATACCGTGGTGGATAACAACAATTTTTTCGAGGTAATGCCGCACTACGCTCAAAATATCATTACCGGATTTGCGCGCCTGGGTGGGAAACCTGTTGGAATGGTGGCCAATCAGCCGGCATTTCTGGCCGGGGTGCTCGACATCAATTCGTCTATCAAGGCTGCCCGATTTGTCAGGTTTTGTGATTGCTTCAACATTCCGATTATAACCTTTGTTGATGTTCCGGGATTTCTGCCGGGAACAAATCAGGAATTTGGTGGCATTATCAAACATGGAGCCAAATTGTTGTATGCATTTTCTGAGGCTACCGTGCCGAAAATTACCCTGATAACCCGGAAAGCCTATGGAGGCGCCTACGATGTGATGTCGAGTAAACACATTGGGGCCGATGTGAATTATGCCTATCCAACTGCAGAAATCGCCGTTATGGGACCCGAAGGGGCGGTAAATATCATCCACAAAGGGAAACTAAATGAGTCTGATCGCATGGAGGCGGTTGACCATTACCGTCATACCTTTGCCAACCCCTATAAGGCAGCAGAACTGGGATATGTCGATGAAATCATCCTGCCCCGCCAAACCCGTACGAAACTGATCCAGGCGCTCGAACTCACTCAAAACAAGAGTAAAACAAATCCACCGAAGAAACACGGTAATATCCCACTTTAAAATATTGAATGTTGAAGGGTCACGTGTCACGTGTCACGCTATTCCGGCGATCCGTTTTCAATCCAGCAGGTAGCAACAAGTTATTTAAAATCAATCCGGCATGAAAACAGTCAAATTATTTTCCCTTTTTTTCTACCTGATCTCGTTTGCTCCCTTAATTCTTGCGGGGCAAAACTCCCGCGCCCATTTAAATAATCTGGTTTATCCATATTCTGCAAGGGTGCATGACTCCATTGCAGCAATGAAAGTGCCCTTGCTTGAATTTCCTGAAAAATATCGGAATCGCCAAATTCCATCAATGGTTGATAATACTCTGAATAAACACTGGCCCGGGATTCAGGATCAGTATATGTTTATGTCGTGCCAGCAATACAGTGGGGTTTGCTATGTGTTTGGCTATGAGCTTAACCGTTTGCGCAATGCAACCGGATGGTATTGGGAAAACAGCTTTCCCGCCCATTACACCTGGAATTTTATGAATGAGGGTGAGCAGTTTGGTGTAAACTTTCTCCAAAGTTTTGAGATCATCAAACAGCAGGGCCACATGACCTCCAACGACTATGGGATTGATACGGCTACCTCAGTTCTCGGATGGATTACCGGTTATGATAAATATTACCGGGGGATGTTCAATCATTTGAAGCAGGTTTACGCGATACAAGTCAACAATGCAGATGGTGTCAACATGTTGCGAAACTATTTGTACGACCATCTCGACGGTTCCCAAAACGGTGGCATTGCCTGTTTTACGATCAGCAGCGGCACCCTTTACAATTTGCCCATACTGCCAGCAGGCACACCGGAAGCAGGGAAAGCAATCATTCCTGCATGGCAGTCGGATCCGGTACATGGGATGACCGTGGTCGGATACAACGATTCAATCAGGTATGATGTGAACCATGATGGAAAATTCACGAACAACCTCGATATCACCGGCGATGGAATTGTGGATGCCCGCGACTGGGAATTTGGCGCATTCAGGATTGCCAATTCCTATGGCAGTTGGTGGGAAGATAATGGCTACATTTATGCAATGTACCGGTCATTTGCATTGAATTATGGAGAGGGGGGAATCTGGAATAACCGCGTGTATCTGGTGCAGGCCGACACAGCCTACCGCCCGCTTCTTACGGCAAGGGTCAACCTGGAATACAATGCCCGCAACAAGATCAGGATTCTGGCAGGGGTGAGCAGCGATACCCTGCATCAGATGCCGGAACATGTGATAGATTTTCCGATATTCAATTTCCAGGGCGGTGAACATGCCATGCAGGGTAACGATACAATTCCTGCTGAAAAATCCATTGAATTCGGGCTGGATCTGACTGCATTACTCAATTTTATCCCTTCAGGAGAGCCTGCCAGGTATTTTCTGATGGTTGACGAGCGTGATCCCGATCAGGTTGGTCAGGGAAAGATAGAACATGTTTCTTTTATCAGCTACCAAAACAGTGTGGTTGAAATTCCGGTGAACGCTGTTGATGTAGCCATCAAAGATAACGCTACCACACAGGTTTCGGCGGTTGCTGCTTTTCAAAAGCCCAATGTTCAAATCACAACAGCAGTCCTGCCGCCCTATACAACCATACAACCCACCGTGGTTCAGCTGGAAGCGTCAGGGGGACAACCGCCCTACGATTGGTCCTTTGTTGAGGAATATGTCACAAAAACTTCAAACACCCCCGAACCCCTCATCGGCGGAACTTCGATTCAGGTTCATTATGAAAACAAATCCTTTGCCTCCGTTGCGTTGCCCTTCAGTTTCCCTTTTTATGGAAAGCGGTTTGATTCGATCTATGTAAATTATTTTGGCTTCATCGCTTTCGAGCCGCAAAACCTTCCTGCCCCTTTTAATACAGAAGAGTTGAGCATGCTGCGGATGTTTCAGTTGATTGTTCCCTCTTTCTCGCAGCAATATACCTATCAGGCCAATAAAAATGACGGTATCTGGTATGAAGCCGATGCCAGCCATGCTGTTATTCGCTGGAAAGCTTCAGTATCGCCCTATGTCACCCAATCAACCGACGATTTTGCCGTAATTTTATACCCGGATGGCAGGTTTGAGTTTTGTTATGGCATCATGGAGAACCTTGGGTTCGTTCACACTTTTTACAAAGGGGTGTCAAAGGGCGATGATGCAAATTATGATATTCAAAACCAATGGAATGCTAATGAAATATCGGGAAAGAGCTACCTGTTTTATCCGCAAGTGGTGCCTGAAGGCTTAACGCTGAGCCAGTCCGGTTTGTTGACGGTCAGCCAGGCTGATACCTCTGTAATTTACGATCTTCAGATCCGCGTTGCCGACGCCGGTAAGATTTCAGACACAAAAACACTGATGCTGGCGGGCCGATTAAGCATTTTTTCTGAACTTATCTGCGGTGCGGATGCAAGGCTGAAGGCAGGGCAGCAAGGATCATTGAAGCTGACGCTTATAAACAACAGTTCACAGCCAATTCAAAACCTGGCCTTGAAGATCAGAGAAGCCGAATCCACGTTGTTGATTGCTGATAGCGTATATACTGTGCCACTGCTTAGCCCCGGCCAGTCACTCACAATTCCTTCGGCCTTTTCATTCAGATTGCTTCATGCGCTGCCCAACGATTTCGCGGTGATGATGACCCTTCATGCTCAGTCGGGTGCAGAATCATGGAACAAGGATTTGCTTTTTCGGGTGGCAGCGCCCGAAATCAACATCGAGTCAATCAATGTTGATGACGGATACAACGACAGGCTTGACCCCGGAGAGGTTGCCGATTTGCTTGTTTCTGTGGCAAATACGGGAGCTCTGGCAGCACAAAACCTCCAGTTAAAGCTCATTTCCGGCAGCCCCGATATTATAATCCTTTCAAATCCCGTAATTCCCATTGATCAGTTTGAAAATAGCATTTTACGAAATTTCATTTTTCAAATCAAAGCATCCCAGGAGACCCCTCCCGGCAATGAAGTTGCCATACAGATCCTTCTGTCCGACACCTCCGGGGTGGTTCAAAGCCGTGATATGACCCTCATCATCGGCTCCAAAGCCGTTGCACTTGTCAACATGGCAAGTTCCCAGTCTTCCGTTCAGGCCATGAAGCAAGCCCTTGACAGTCTCCATGTCGGGTACGACCAACTAAATCCATTGCCGCCCAACACCGGCAAATACGCGAGCATCTTTTTAATTCTAGGAACGGCTGGTACAGGTTCCCATGTGCTTTCTGAAAATGAAAACGCTGCCCTGGTTTCATACCTGCAAAAGGGAGGAAATTTATATCTCGAGAGCTATTATTCATGGTACTATTACGATGAAACACCGTTGATACCCATGTTCAAATCATCCAGCAAAAAAGTCTCCGCCTATTTTTACCCGGAGGTGCAGGGCGTCCCCGGGACATTTACAGATTCGATGACCTTTACGCATACGGCACCTTTAAACTATGCGGTATTCAGTTTTGAGCCTGAGGCTCCGGCTTATGCAACGCTTAAAAACAGTGATAACCCGGCCAGAAACCTCGAGGTTGTTTATGATGGAACCGATTATAAAACCATCGGAACCATGGTTGATTTCAGTGCATTGCAAGGGGGAGTGGCTACTTCGTCGAATGCCACGCTGATGAAGCGTTACCTCGAATTTTTCGATCTGAACATCTCTGGTCCTTTCCCGTTGTTCCATGCCGGATCGACGGGAGTATGCAAGAATCAGACGGTTACTTTTACCGACGATTCTTTCCGCAACATTACCTCCCGGAGCTGGGAATTTCCGGGTGGATTCCCTTCTGCCAGCAATGATCCGGATCCTGTGGTGAGATATGATACAACCGGTTCCTTTGATGTAAAACTGACTGTTTCAGACGGAATCCGCACCGAAACCATAGTGAAGCAAAAATACATTCATGTAGACCAATGTTCAGGTGCCGGCGATCAATTTTCTGCTTTGCCTATATTCGGTATATTTCCGAACCCGGCAACAGATCAGGTTACCATCGCATTTAAGAATACTGTGAACGGGGACTGTCAAATTTTGCTGTATGACCTGGCCGGCAAGAGGTTGAAGGAGATACGCCAGTCAATTCCATCCGGGAACAGGATTACCCTCGACATTTCGGGACTGGGAAGGGGACTCTATTTCCTCAAAGTTTACACAGGCAGCGGGAGTGCAACGTTGAAAGTCGTAAAAAACTGAGGATTATTTTTTTGAAGATCGCTTTGGGTTTTTCTCTTCGTCCGAAGCAAAACCATAAGCTGGTTCTTCAAGTGTAAGCATTGATTCCGGGGAATTGAACGACTGTTTTACTGATTGACTATGGTTGGCATAGGTAGCCCAATCGATGTTGTATTCTTCTGCCTGGTCGCCAAAAACATCCCACCCTTTTCTCTTTCCGCGGGCAAAAATCTCCAGAAACGGGGCAGGACTGCAACGTTCAATTAGTTCGTACAACTCATCAGGTTTGCGAGAATGCTCTTGCTTTTGAGTCCTGATGATGTTTACCTGGCTTCTGCCTGGGTCGAGGGTTCTCATACTTCCACGAATACCAAATAAAATGAGCTCTGTTGTATTCCTGAAATAAAAGCCTACTCCGCGACCGTCAGGGCCCCCGTCTTTTCTGACTTTGTGCCAGATAATGTTTGATTTGTATGTGAATCCCCAAGCTTTCATTACTTCTAAACCATCTGGTAAAAGTGCATTGGGAACCCACAAGTATAAATGACTTTTATTACCGGCAACGGATTGAACAGGAATTTGCATAATTTCCTCCAACGATAATGTGTCATAACGGGAGAGCCGTTTGTGCTCAGGTGCAACCTTACCGGTTCGGTTAAGGAATCTCCATGGTGGGTCAGCTAAAATTGTGGCATATTCTTTATTCGGAACATGCTCCAGGAAATTAATAGCAACAGGGTTGATATTTCCATTAGCAATTTTCATCGATCAAATTCTTTTTAATGCCAAAAACTAAAATTGGACACCCGCCACCACTGCCACCTTCAATCCGGGGTAATAGTTTAGACATGTGTGTTGTTGAATTTCCAAACGAGCTTCCCCTTCCAACTTCATTGAATAAATGTTGAAGATGATCACAACGGGTAATTATAACTCCGACGCTGATAGCTCTAAGGTCGAATAACAGCCTGAAGTTATTCAAATCGCGATCATAAAACGGGTCTTTATTGTTCCATTCAATCTCAAGAGCAACATGATTTCGATAACAATCAACTTTATGAGTAGGCGATTCCATCAATTCATCATCAACCATCACCGCTGTGTCAAATTCTTTTTCAACCCAATTTCTTTGGTAAAAAAAGGAATCGATGGATGATGAAACCTGTGATTTACTGCCGCCTTTGGCAGTAATCCAGCTTTTCTTCAATCTGAAATTCAACAATAATTCAAGAATATCATTCCATTCTTTTGGAAAATCATACTTTAAGATTGCACAAGCATGCTTCCATTCGTGAACTTCATAATTTGTCAAAATATACTCAGGCAAGAAGTCTGTTCCCATTGTGATTGTGATTACACCCTGTTATCAATGAACAAAGGTAAGGTTTAAACCCACCCATGTCTTCATTTGTTGATAACTGACCAAACATTTCCTACCTTTGACCTTTATTTTCTTACCCGGAAATCATGACACCATTAAAGCAGCAGATTGAGGAGTTGTCTGAATTATTTTTTGACGAAGTTGTGGCAATCCGCCGGCACTTTCACCAGAATCCAGAATTATCATGTGAAGAATTTCATACTGCCGAATTTATCTGCAAGAAGCTTGAAGAATATGGAATCCGCTTCCGGAGCGGGGTGGCCGAGACAGGCATCGTCGCGCTGATCGAAGGCAGGAATCCGTCATCTGGCTGTATTGCTCTGCGCGCCGATATGGATGCCCTGCCCATTCTGGAGGAAAGTGATGTGCCATACAAATCGATCATCACTGGCAAGATGCATGCCTGTGGCCACGATGTGCATATGGCCTGCCTGCTTGGAGCAGCGAAGATACTGGCCACACTCAAAGATCAGTATGAAGGAACGGTTAAATTGCTGTTCCAGCCATCGGAAGAATCTTATCCGGGCGGTGCCATCAGGATGATTGGCGAAGGTGTGATGGACAATCCGAACCCAACGCATGTTATTGCCCAGCATGTTATCAATACCCTTGGTGCCGGCGATGTGGGCATGCGTTCCGGGGCATATATGGCATCGACCGACGAAATATTTCTCACGGTCAGGGGAAAGGGAGGCCATGCCGCCACCCCCAGTCAGGTCGTCGACCCGATCCTGATCGCGTCGCATATCATTGTGGCGCTCCAGCAAATTGTCAGCCGTATGGCCGACCCGGTGATGCCCACGGTGGTTTCGTTCGGAAAAATTACAGGCAACGGTCGCACCAATGTTATTCCCGATGAGGTGAAAATTGAAGGCACAGTGCGCACCTACAACGAAACATGGCGCAGTGAAGTTCACCAACGTATTGAACAGATCGCTTCCGGCATGGCAAAAGCCATGGGAGGCAGGTGCGATGTGAAAATTTCTCATGGGTACCCGTTTCTTTACAATGATCCCGCACTCACAGATAAACTTTCACGGCTGGCATCAGAATATTTGGGAGCGGATCACGTTAAAGAATTAGAGCAACGAATGACTGCCGAGGATTTTGCATACTTTGCGCGCGAAGCTCCTTCATGCCTGTTCAGGCTTGGCATTGCAAATGAAGAAAAAGGAATCATATCCAATCTTCATACTGCTACCTTCGATGTGGATGAACAAAGTATTCAAACCGGGATGGGAATAATGGCGTGGTTTGCGGTTGGAATTCTTAAAGAAATATTAATGACCAGTAACGAATGACAAAATATTTTTTCCTGCTTCTTTTTCTTCCCTCGGTTGTTTTTGCCCAGGACCAGAAGCCTGCTCCACCCGCACTCCTTCCATTTCAGCAGGATGCAGCAAAACCCGGGAATGAGGAGCAGATGGCGATTCAATTTTATCAGAATCAGGAGTACGGGAAGGCTTCAGAATTGTTTGAACAACTATATGATCAACGACCATCTGTTTATTATTATCAGTACCTGATATTCTCATGGGTTGAAATAAAAGAATACGGGAAGGCCGAGCGGTTGATTAAAAAATGTCAGCGGGCCGAACCCAACTCTGCCAGGTACATTGTTGACCTTGGTTATTTGAACTACCGGTCGGGAAATACGGAAAAGGCTAAAAAGATATTTGAGGAGGCGATTAAAAAACTTGAGCCGAATCAGCAGCAAATCTTTGACCTTGCGAATGCTTTCATCGTAAGAGGCGAGAATGATTATGCTTTACGTACATACCTGAAAGGGCGCCAGTTGATGAACAACTCCTATCCTTTTGGTTTTGAACTGGCAAGTGTATATGAACGGATGGGTGATTTTAAAAATGCAACCGAGGAATACCTGAATATGCTGGATGTGAATAAAGCATATCTCAATACCGTTCAGGATCGAATCCAGATGACCCTCTCATTCGATGTGAACAATGAGAAAAATGAAATTCTGAGAAAAATACTTCTTTCCAGGGCGCAAAAAAATCCGGATAATACCACCTATTCCGAATTGCTGTGGTGGTATTCAATCCAGCAAAAAGATTTTGAACTTGCCTTTTTACAGGCAAAAGCACTCGACCGCAGATTTAAGGAAAATGGTGAAAAGCTGATCTCCCTGGCCGGACTGGCTATTGCCAATGAAGACTATGATGTGGCCATTGATTGCTATCAATACATCGTTTCGAAAGGACCGGCCTATTCGTCATACAACCTCAGCAAGCGCGAATTGGCCAATACACGGTATCTGAAAACGATCTCAGAACCATCCCCGTCTAAAAAACAATTGGAAATTTTGGAGAAGGAGTTTTCTGATGAGCTAACCGGTGACGAAGCTGATCCCGACGATGTGCCGATTATCCGGAATCTGGCGCACATCAAGGCATTTTATCTTGCAAAGCCGCAGGAGGCAATTGATTTGCTGAACAAGGCAATCGAAATGACGGGTGTGCCCGCTGCGGAAAAGGCGCAATGCAAAATTGAGCTTGCCGACATTCTTTTATTCACAAATGATGTGTGGGAGGCTACCCTGCTTTATCAGCAGGCCTATCTCGATTTTAAATTTGATGTGCTGGGCCAGGAGGCCAAGTTTAAAAACGCCAAACTCTCCTTTTATATCGGTGAATTTAAATGGGCCAAAGCCCAGGCAGACATCCTCAAAGCCGCCACCTCCAAATTTATCTCCAACGATGCCATTGCCTTGTCGCTGCTGATCAGCGAAAATTTTGATCCCGACAGCAACACGGTTGGCCTCGAAATGTATGCCCGCGCCGATTTACTTGACTACCGCAACGAGGAAAAACTGGCGCTTCAAACACTCGACTCCATTCCCCGGGTGTTTGGCTACCATCCAATTTTGCAACAGGTTTTATACAAAAGGGCTGAAATAATGCGTAAAGTGGGTCGGTATGCTGAATCGGACAGTCTTTTTCAGCAACTTGTACAGGAGTATCCCGATGAGATTCTGGCCGATGGCGCCTTGATGCAGTCGGCGCTGCTGAACGAAAAACAGTTGAATAACCGGAATAAGGCGATGTCGCTCTATCAGAAACTGCTTGACGATTACCCCGGGAGCATCTTTGTGCCCGATGCACGTCGAAAATTCCGAATATTGCGGGGCGACACAACCCAATGAAGAAAATATGATCCGACCGAAAAAACATCTTGGCCAGCATTTTTTACGCGACGAAATTATTGCTGAAAAAATTGTGGGCTATCTCAATCCGGAATACCCTTTGGTTTTAGAGGTCGGTCCCGGGATGGGGGTTTTAACCAAATACATTCTGGGGAGTCCCATGTTCGATCCATGGTTCATGGAAGTTGACCGGGAGGCAGTCGACTACCTCCGCACCACGTACCCTGAAATTTCAACCCGGTTGATCCCTGGTGATTTTTTGAATTATGATTTTAACTCCTTCCCGCCGGTGCCATCATCAGGGATACATAACAATGTGTCCCTGCCAAAATTCACGGTTATCGGAAATTTTCCATACAACATCTCGTCACAAATCCTATTTACAGCGCTGGCAAACCGAAACCGGGTGCCAGAGGTGATCGGCATGTTCCAAAAAGAGGTTGCCGAGCGCATCGCATCACCCCCCGGTAATAAATCGTATGGGATTATCAGTGTTTTGTTGCAGGCGTTTTACGACATCGAATACATGTTTACTGTCAGTGAAACGGTTTTCTATCCGCCGCCCAAGGTCAAGTCAGCCGTAATCCGTTTGAGGCGGAATACAACTGAGAAACTGGCATGCGACGAAGCGTTGTTTACCCTGTTGGTTAAAACTGCCTTTAATCAGCGCCGCAAGACACTGAGGAATTCTATCCGGCCACTGATCCCTGCAACCTTGTCGAGCCCTGCGGCTCAATCTTACTGGATGGCTGAACAACTTGATTTGCGTGCCGAACGACTTTCGGTCGATGATTTCGTCAGGCTTGCAGCAGAAATATCTACCTTTGCCTAAATTTTGATTTCCGGATGAAAAAAGAACTGTTTCCGAAAAAAAAAGCGCCTCAAAGCAAAAATATTTCTGTCAAAAAACCGGCATTATCCAAAAATGAAATTGCCGTTCCCAAGGTTTCAAACAAGGCAAACCGTTATTTTATCCTCTCTTTTTTTATTTTTGCATTTATCCTATACGGGAATACCATCTTTAATAAATTTGCAGTTGACGATAACCTGGTTACCAACAACCCCCAGGTACAGCAGGGCTTTAAGGCCATTCCGGAGATTTTTTCAACCAGATATTTCACGCAGCAGGGCAATGTCGGCTCCTCTTCGGCAGATTACCGCCCCATCGTGAAGGCCACTTTTGCCATCGAATATCAGTTGTGGGGCAATAAGCCAGGCAGAAGTCACGCCATCAATATCCTGATGTATTGGGCATTGTCGGTACTGCTGTTTTTTAATCTCAAGCGGCTCCTTTCCAGTTACAACATCCTATTCCCCTTTCTGATCACGCTCTTCTTTATGGCTCATCCCGTGCATACAGAAGTGGTGGCCAGTCTTAAAAACAGAGATGAAATGCTTGCGTTCATTTGCGGACTCGGGAGCTTATGGTTTATGCTTGAATATGCTGATAAGCAAAAAATCCGGTTTATCCTTTACTCGGCCCTGACTTTCTTCATGGGGTACCTAAGCAAATCCTCCATCCTCCCTTTCCTCTTCCTGATTCCGCTGACACTTTATTTTTTTACCACACTCAGGCTTTCGAAGATTATACCGGTTTTTTTAACCATTTTTGGCGTAATACTCGTCGCCCAGCTTGGCCCGCGATTCTTTCTGCCCCCGCTGCAGCGAACAAATTTTTTTATCGAAAATCCGTTGTATTTTGAAAAGGATTTCTGGATCAGACTCGGAACCGGGCTTGTTTCACTCCTGTTTTATCTTAAAACCCTGGTATATCCTTACCCCTTGTTATACTATTACGGTTACAACATGATTCCGATCACAAACCTGGCAAATATTTGGGCATTGCTCTCTCTCTTTATCCATGCCGGATTGTTTCTATTTGCCCTCAGGAAATTCAAAGAAAAGCAATTTCTTTCATTTGCCATTCTGTGGTATCTGATTGCCATTGCCATGTATTCCAATGTGATCTTTCCCGTTGTGGGCATTGTGGGCGAACGTTTTGTATTTAACGCATCCCTGGGTTTTTGCCTTGCCATCGTGTTTTTAATCTTTAAAATATTCCGGACCGACCCTAAAAGACTGACCATCGAAATGGATGCCCGGTTGAAAATTCTCGCGGTAATTATTTTGCTGCTGATACCCTATACCGTATTATCTGTTGCACGCAACCGCGACTGGCGCAACTTATTCGATTTATACCGCAATGATGTTCAATCTTTAAATAATTCAGCCAAGGCAAATATCGATTATGCCGGCTACCTGATGAGCACTGTGTATCAGGATGAGAATTTTCTGCGCACCGGGCATGTCAACCAATTTAAATATCAGGTTATTGTGACCCATTTCCGGCGATCGCTCGCGCTTTATCCGGATAATTATCAAACCACCAACGATCTGGGTACGGTATACCTGTTTATGGGAAAGAATTACGATTCGTCTGTCTACTTTTTGCGAAAGGCGATAGCGCTCGATTCCACCCTGCAACCGGCCTGGGTGAACCTGGGAATGGCCTACAGGGAGCAAAAGGAGTTTCAGAAAGCCATCGCATGTTATGAGCACATTCTTGCCGTGAATCCGAGCCAGATCAAAGCAATTTTTGCGCTGGCGAATGTCTACAACGACATGGGCGATTTCGACCGGGCAGTGAAAATGAATGAGGATGTGATGAAATCATATCCCAATCAGGAGATGCCCTATGTTAACATTGGCAACTATTATATGCTCAGAAAAGATACCGCTGAAGCGGTAAGTTATTGGGAAAAAGCTGCTGCTATCAACCCGAGTTTTGAACTATGCCTTCAATTGAACTCCCTCTATATCATCAAAGGCGATCGCGAAAAAGCTGAGTATTATTACCGGATCGGGGAGCAGATTGCAAAGCAGAGCCAACAGTAATATAGAATTGAGAATTGAAAACTGCAGTTGCGTCTTATATTCCTGATAATCTGCCAAGCCTTTTAGCGGCTGCTTCAAAAAATTTTCCACTTCACGGAATTGGGTTTGTCAGTCCCGACAGGTCAGTTTCATTCATCACTTTTCCGGAGTTGGAGCAAAAGGCCCTGTCGATGCTGGCTGGTATGCAATTGCTGGGTTTGAAGCAGGGCGACAAGGTTGTTCTGTCTTTAGAGAAAAGTGAAGAGATTATTCCGGTTTTATGGGGTTGTTTTATCGGTGGTATCATCCCTGCTCTGTTGCAACCGCCGGTAAGTTTTACCGAATACAATCCGGCAGCCGATAAAGCCGAAAAGGTATTTCATCTTTTAC
>DYQT01000516.1 GCA_020719165.1 Draconibacterium orientale
CTCTGCCACTTTTTACAAGATACTTCATGGTTTTTGTGGTTACGAGCATGTCGGTTTTTTCTGTCCACGATTCAACTTGCTTAACCATTTCTTCATGGGTTGCGCCATTTTCAAGCAATTGAACAGCACGCATCACAATTAATCCCAAACCAGATGAAAGGCGTTTGGAGTTAATTACTGACACCGGTTTTTTCGAGAAATTGCTAATGGTTTTGGCAGCTTTCCGGCTGTTGGAACAGGTTCCGCTCAGCGCTTCACTCAGGTGAACTCCAATCACCGAATCGTAATGTGTGCTGAGATAATTATATTTATTGCTGAAATCTTTAAAGGCAGGTTGAGCAGTGCTGGGATATTCCTTCGTTTTCCCAATTATTTTATAGAATCTCTCAGGGGTCATCGTAACCCTGTCGAGGTAGTAAGTATCGCCAAAATGGACGCTTAAGGGAACAACCTGAATTTGATGTTTTTCGATAAATTCCTGGGGAAGATCACAGGTTGAATCAGTCACAAGGGCGATGCTGTGTTTCCGGTTATCCATCACATCCATCTGCATCACCATGTCGTCCACTTTTTGGAAGGTGATACTTCCGAAATGGCTGAGCTTGGTAAAAAGCTGGTCGGGGGTATCGGTGTGAATGTGAATCCTCATTTTTTTGGGCGATCCGGCAATCACTAACGAATCCCCTAAGTGCTGAATTTTACTTCTGAGTTTTTCTCGTATGATGTTGTCCGAAACAATCATAGCTTCGGAGCAATACCTGAAATTGATGTTTTCATGATCGTGGGTTTCTTCAACACCATGTACCTTTATTAAGTTACGGGTACCAAGGATTTTCTTCAGTTCACCATGCTTAAAGAAGTCAATCATTCCTTCAAGGAAATACACAAATCCGTAGGCGCCAGCATCCACAACATTGGCTTTGGCAAGCACCTCCAGCTTTTTGGGAGTTTCGGCCAGGGCTTCCTTGGCTTTTTGGTACGATTCGATGATTAACTGGTTGAAATCATCAATTTTCTCTA
>DYQT01000251.1 GCA_020719165.1 Draconibacterium orientale
TTACTATGTCAAAGAACGTTTTTTATCCTATTTTTGTTAACTAAACGACATTGAAGTATAAATGGAAAATCTTTTGGAAATTGATTTAGTGGGAACGGAGGTTCTGATTTGTTGACAGTTCTTAGTTTCGGAGTTCTATTTCCCATTTTGAATTTCATAAGTTACTTCATAATCTCTTATAACGGAAGTCATGTCCAATGTTTTTGCAACATAAGGAAGGAGTTTCAAAATTACTGCTTTAACTAAATTAACAGGTACTGCATTGCCGGCTTGTTTTCTGGCCTGATAATCGTTGACGACAATTTGATACTCATCTGGGAAGCCTTGAAGGCGAAACATCTCTCTTGGAGTAAGTCGCCTTTCGCCATTAACAAGCAAATAATTGTAAGATGCACCAGCTCGTAATGCACAAGAATAGGGATAAGAACAGATGTTTCCAGATTTGTTTTCGTGCCAAATGGATGTCCTGTAGGCAGATTTGTGTTTGCCCTTTCTCTTTCCTTTAATCATCTCAGATGCGAAATGTTTCTGTTCTACATTTGTTTCTAAAATTCCATCAAGAGACTTATACGGCTTAATTGGAGACGGGAATGAAAAAAGAATGGGTTCACGATGACCAACAATAATAACACGCTCTCGTTTTTGCGGCAAGCCATAGTCAAGTGCATTAAGAACTGAGAAACGAACAGAATATCCTAGATCCTCCAATGTCTGGATAATAACTTTTAATGTTTGACCTTTATCGTGCCCAACCAATTGTTTTACATTTTCCAATATGAATGCTTTGGGCATTTTTGCCTTTAATATTCTTGCAATATCAAAAAATAAAGTTCCTCTAATGTCATTGAATCCTCGTTTATTGCCAATTATACTAAATGGTTGGCAAGGAAACCCGGCAAACAAAACGTCATGATCTGGGATGTAGTTTTCGTCTGCCTTGGTTATATCACCGAACGGCCTATCTCCAAAATTTGCTTCATATGAATCTTGGCAACGGGCATCAATGTCAGACGAGAAAACACACTGAGGTATAATGTCATTCTCTATGCAAGACTGTTCCATCGCCACTCTGAATCCCCCTATTCCACAGAAGAGATCAATAAATCTCAGTGTTTCCATTACATTTCGTGTTTGAAGCCAAAGTTACAAAATTTCGATTTATTTTCCTTCGACCTGGTAAGAAACTTTTCAACAGGTTAGCTAAGCATTGATAATACAATAGTGCATACATCTTGATGGAAGCGGAGATAAAAAAAGCGAAGTTCCGGCTTCGCTTTTTTTCATTCGGTTGAGCTGCAGTTAGTCTCGTCGAACGTTGATCGCTTTTTTCCCACGGTTGTCTTCAGTCAGATCAAAAGTAACCTGATCATTTTCACGAATTTTGTCCACCAATCCGCTTACGTGAACAAAAACGTCTTGCTGGCTTGCATCATCCAAGATGAAACCAAAACCTTTTCTTTCATTGAAAAATTTTACTTTACCTGTTGACATAATACATTAATATTAGGATGAATAACCATGGCGAATTTACAATTAAATATCAAAATAAAAAAAGTGTTTTAAAATCGCTCCCGGTTGGTTGTTTTAATTATAATTTATAACTTTACAAAAAAAATTGCGATATGAAAGAACTTTCCCTTACCCTTGAGAACCTTGAAGAGGCTTTCCCGTCAACTTTCACTCCCGAACAACTTGCCAAGGCAAAAACCATTTTTCTGAAGAAGCTTTCAGAGGATGCACACCGGTTTTACCATGGGAAAATACAGACGGTACCCAAAGCGCCCGTGATAGGGTTTAACTGGTTTAACGTGTGGTACACTCCTGGAGTTTCAAAGGTTTCCACCGAAATCCGCGACAACAACGACACCTCCTTCGACTTCTCGAACCGCGGAAACCTGGTGGCGGTTGTAAGTGATTCCACCCGCGTGCTGGGAGATGGAGACTGTACTCCCTCGGGCGGTCTGGGGGTGATGGAAGGCAAAGCTTTTCTGATGAAATATCTTGGTGGTGTTGACGCGGTCGCCTTGTGTATTGACAGCAAAGGTAAAGACGGGAAAAATGATCCTGAAAAGATCATTGAATTTGTTAAGATGCTGCAGCCGAGTTTTGGCGCGGTGAATCTTGAGGATATTTCGCAACCCAATTGCTATCGGGTACTTGATGTACTGCGCGAAGAATGCGACATACCGGTTTGGCACGATGACGCACAGGGTACCGCATGTGTTACCCTGGCCGGAGTTATCAATGCATTGAAGCTGGCGGGTAAGAAAATAGGGGAGGTCAGAATTGTTCTGAACGGAGCCGGTGCCTCCAACACCACCATTGCCCGATTGCTTATTACCGATGGAGCAGATCCTGCCAAAATGGTCCTTTTTGATACCAAAGGTTCTCTCCACAGCGAGCGAAAGGATATTGAGGCTGATCCCCGTTTTTACCGTAAATGGGAGCTTTGCCAGAAGACAAATCCGGACAAGATACCAACCATGGCAGAGGCTATGGTCAATGCCGATGTTTTGATCTCTCTTTCAACACCCGGCCCTGATGTGATCAAGCGGCCCTGGGTTCGCAGCATGGCTGATAAATCGATCGTATTTTGTTGTGCCAACCCCGTTCCTGAGATATACCCCTATGCAGCCAAGGAAGAGGGTGCCTTCATTGTGGCAACAGGTCGGGGTGATTTTCCGAACCAGGTGAATAATTCAATCGGTTTTCCCGGAATTCTGAAGGGAGCGCTCATGGTGCGTGCCAGAAAAATTACCGATACCATGGCTATTGCTGCTGCACATTCTCTGGCCGGATATGCTGAAAAGCGCGGGATCAATGTCAACGACATCGTTCCCAACATGGAGGAGGCCTCTGTGTTTCCGCATGAAGCTGCCGATGTGGCGATGCAGGCCATCAAAGACGGTGTGGCGCGCATCAACATGACCTGGGAAGAGGCTTTTCAGAAAGCGAAAAAAGAGATTGAACATGCCCGCGGGCTTACCAGATCGCTGATGGAAAAAGGGTTCATAGAACCTCCCCCGGCTGAGATGATTAAAACGGCCCTGGATTTTGCCATCAAAGCAGTGCAGTAGGATGGTTACCTCGAAAGGATGACCATTCTGGCTCCATGGGGCATGGTTTTCATTTCGAAATGACCGCGTACTTTCCCAAGGTCGCATTGAGACCACACATCACCTATGTTCCATTTACCATCGAGCATGAGGCTCTTCATTTCCACCGGGATATTGATCGGCTTTTCGGTTTTGTTGAAAAGTCCGACCGCCTTGCTCCCATTTTCAAGGTCGCGCGCCCAAATTTCATATTCGTCTGTTACCCATATCTGAGCGGCTTGTTTGCCCAGGGGGTCCTGGTTAATGGCCAACACCTCATCGTTGGTAAGCAGGTTGAGTGTAAATGCATCGAGTTGGCTAAGGTCGCAGCCAATCAGCAAAGGCGCAGCCAGCAGGCTCCACAAGGTGATATGGGTGTATTGTTCAGAAGGGGTTAATCGTGTGTAGTGCAAAGCTGGTCCCCAGCCTACCCAGCCTACGGTAAGCATGTCGGGGTCGTTCCATCTGCCGGGGGCCGACCATGGTGAACATTTTCCCTGGCTAAACCCGATGGATGATAAGCTTTTCCAGGTGTCGTCAATGTCGCCTGTTGTGCGCCATGAATTGCCGTCAACCTCTGCTCCCCACGTCCACACATCACCCATCCCATACTGGCACAGACTATAGTGAATATCCCTGTTCGCCTTGCGCAGGGCATGTTTCATCTCTTTGTAGGGTTTTTTCAGCTGGTCGGGGGTGGGGTTGGGGGCAATATTTCCATAGGAGCACCAATCGTATTTTAGATAATCAATTCCCCAACTGGCATAATTCATGGCATCTTTTCCCTCAAAAGTGTAGCTTCCTTCATAACCGCCGCAGGTTTTTGGGCCGGGTGAGGAGTAAATTCCGATTTTTAATCCAAGGGAATGAACATAGCTGCAAAGTGCCGGCATGTTTGGAAATTTTGAATTGGGAAGGATATTGCCGTTTTTATCATGGGTATCTTCCCATCCGTCGTCGATGTTGATGTAGTTCCAGCCATGGTCGACCAAACCGCTCGTAACCATTGCTTCTGCCGATTGCCGCACTTTTTTATCACTTACACTTAATCCCCAGCAATTCCAGCTGTTCCATCCCATCGGAGGGGTGAGCGAAATAACATCGCCAACGATAATTTTCAGATCATCCTCGGCATAACCAAGTTGATTTTCAACTGTAAGTTTAACCAGATATTCGCCTTTCTTTTTCAGTGAACCTGTGATCTGACCGTTTTCGGGGTTAATCCTAAGGCCTTCGGGCAGGTCGGCGGCGCTATATTTCAAGGGTGGTTGTCCGGTGGCGGCAACTTTGAAAAGAAACGGCGACCATGGCCTCACACCGAACACTTTTGCTCCGTTAATCTTCGGTTCAGGCGGGCTTTTGGGTGTAAGGATATATGGAATTTCTGTACTTTCCATGATGGTTTCCCGGCTTGCTCCATCGGTAAATGATACCTTCAGCAGTGCCGGAATGGCAATGTTGTTATTGAAGGTGACCGATTT
>DYQT01000252.1 GCA_020719165.1 Draconibacterium orientale
CAACCAATACTACCACAAATCGCCCGATCCATGGAGTGAGTCGACTGCATCAGGTGACCAGTGGCCTCAAATGTTTTTACTGACAACCGGCTGTCACACAGTTGCTCAAAAGTATGCCGAAACGGTGACCATTCTCACTTACATGCAGTATGACGAGGTTGCCAGATGGGAAAAATCGACCGTTGGAAAAAGAGGCCCGGATTACATGGAATATAAACTGGAACAAGCTGAAAAGCTAATGAAACTGGTATCGCAGAAATTCCCGGATCTGCCGGCGGCAATTGCCCACACAGAGATTTCAACCCCGCTCACCTATCGCGATTACACCGGTGTCCCGGAAGGCTCTCTTTATGGAATACAGAAAAACTTCAGGGAGCCTTTGCTCACCACAGTGCTGCCAAAAACCAAAATACCAAATTTCTATTTCACTGGTCAGAACACCAATCTGCATGGAGTACTGGGTGTTACAATTGGTTCCATAGTAACATGCGGTGAAATTCTCGGACTTGAATACCTTTTGAAAAAGATTCAGCATGCGTAAAAGCCAACATCGTCGGTTAAAGCGGATTGGATTCTCACTGCTAATCATCCTGGTAATTATTTCTGCCATTTCAGGTTGGTTCCATATCAGAACACAAATTTTGCCACCGATCCCCGGCGACAAAACATCAACCAGATTACAGGTCGAAAATTCAGCGCATGATTTTTACCGGATCGGTCCCAACTGGCTTAAGAAAAGCTCAAGCGGTTTATGGGAAATGTACCTTGAAGGTAAGCCTTTTGAACGGGGAGTTATCAATGGAAAACTATCTAAAAATCTTATTGCAATCCAGGAAAAAGCCTTTATAAATCAGATTCGGGAGATGATTCCTTCGGATTTTTATCTTCGGTTTTTAAAATATTTCATTTATTGGTTCAACCGTGACCTCGACCGTTTCCTCACAGAAGAGTACAAACTTGAAATTTACGGAATATCGTTATCTGCCTCTGAAGAATTTTCGTTTGTCGGTTCCAATTATCAGCGTATGCTGAACTACCATTCAGCCCACGACATCGGCCATGCTTTGCAGGATTATAAGCTTGTCGGGTGTACCAGCTTCGGTGTATGGGATGATCGATCGCAAGACAGCCTGCTGATCATCGGGCGTAATTTTGATTTTTACGTGGGGGATGAATTTGCTGAGCATAAAATCATCTGTTTTGAAAAACCTGATAAAGGCTACGGTTTCATGATGGTCACCTGGGGCGGTATGATTGGCACCGTTTCGGGCATGAACGAAGCAGGAGTGACTGTAACCATCAATGCGGCCAAATCAGAGATACCCACCTCGGCCAGAACACCTATCTCTCTTGTGGCACGCGAAATATTGCAGTATGCTTCAAATATCGACGAAGCATATAACATTGCCGCAAAACGACAAACATTTGTTTCTGAATCAATTCTGATTGGCTCAAAACGGGATCACAAGGCGGCCATTCTTGAAAAATCTCCATTCAAACTATCACTTGTATTGCCATCAAACAACTATATTACCTGTGTCAATCACTTTCAATCGACAGAATTTTCTACCGATAAGCTCAACATCGTAAATAAAAACGAGAATGCCTCCAATTACCGGAACAAACGCCTCATTCAGAATATCGCCAACCATTCTCCATTAGATTACCAGGGAATAGCAGCAATTCTTCGCGACCGGCAAGGGCTAAATAATGCAAACATAGGCATGGGGAATGAGAAGGCATTGAATCAGCTGATCGCCCATCATTCCATTATTTTTATGCCAGAGAAGTCGCTTGTTTGGGTTTCTACCTCACCCTGGCAACTCGGTTCGTATGTATGTTACGACCTTTATAAAATTTTTCATAACTTTGCCGGGCTTAAGCAAAAGGTTGAAATAACGGAACAGGATAAAACCATTCCACCAGATTCTTTTCTTACATCACTTGATTATAAGCAATTTATGCGCTTTCGGGAGATGAGAAAGGAGTTAAAAAAATTGCTTCAAAACAAAAAAACCAATTTGCTGCCAGGTTCTTTTCTTGATGAATTCCGGGCTTCTAATCCCATGTATTACGAGGTTTTTGACCTTATTGGTGATTATTACGCCCAAAGAGGACAATGGAAACTTGCGCAGGCTGAATACCGTCATGCGCTAACACTTATTGTTCCGAGATGGAATGAAAAGGAAAACTTCATTAAAAAACTTGTTGATTGCAAAGATCATAAATAGACCGGCTGTTGTTTAACAAAAAAGTGACTAATGAAATTTAAACTGATATATCCCCGGTGGGAAAAACTTGAAGGACAAACCATTTTTAACCTTCCGCCTCATGGACCTGTCGTTATGGCGGCAGAAATTCCTGAAAATATTGAAATCGACTTTACCGATGAAAACGTAGAAGAGCTCATCATTGACGAAAGTCCTGATTTTGTTGGCATTTCAATGATGCTTACCACTCAGGTCAAGCGTGGATGGGAAATCGCCGATCAATACCGGAAGCTGGGTAAAAAGGTAATTTTTGGCGGAATATCAACGATGCTGCATGCCGAAGAGACCATGTTGCATGCCGATTCGGTATTTCTGGGTGAAGTGGAAGGGCGTCTGGGACAAGTCTTTCAGGATTTTCATAAAAATGACCTGAAGAAGATTTACAACTTTATCAGCATCCCTCCCGACATGAGCCTTATTGGCCCTGCCAGGCGCGATATTCTGAAAAAAGACTTTTACTATCACAAGGGATTCAGAATGGTTGACCTGTTTCATGCTTCCCGTGGTTGCATTTATGATTGCTATCCGTGTGCCGTGAGGTACCTCGGTGGCCGGGGTTTTCGGCCACGTCCGATCGATCGCGTTGTTGAGGAATTATCGCAGATGGACAACAACAGGTTATTCATTGTGGATAACTCACTGGCACTCGATACGCAATGGGAAAAAGATCTGTTTAAGGCGATGATCCCGTTGAAGAAAAAATGGGTTAGTCATACCATTGAAGACAAGGATGAGGTACTGGACCTTGCCGCTCAGGCAGGTGCGTGGTATGTATATCAGGCGGTATTTGACACCTCGGATTATATTAAAAATCGTATCAAACAGTATCATGAATATGGCATTGCGGTAGAAGGTACCATTTTACTGGGTCTGGATAACCAAACCGAAGATGACATCAAGCGCCTGGTTGATTTCTTACTCGAGATTGAACTTGATCTGGCTGAATTCACCGTTTTAGCCCCTTTCCCACATACAAAAGCTTATAGCGACCTGCTGAAGCAGGGCCGCATTTTCGATACCGACTGGAACCATTACAATGCCGGAAAAGTGGTTTACCATCCCAAGCACATGTCGGCTGAAAGACTCGGTGAATTATATCAGTATGCCTGGGATACCTTTTACCAGGATGAACCTCAAACAATGAAGATGTTCAACCTGATCAACAAGGTTGTCTCCCGTGAACTTGCTGATGGAACCTACACCCCCCGCCGCCGCGACATCGCCGATCTCAGTTTTGGGAAAAAAGTTCCCAAACTCACCTAATTTTTTTTCGCTATTTCGTAACTTCGCTATTTCACAAACTATTATGGAGATAAATCCCGACTTCGACAAATACATGGATCGCTACTTCGACTATAACGGACAATGGGACAGTCCCTCCAAATGCGGATTAAAGGTTGTTAGCCGTAAGGATGGGAAAACCCTGGCCATTGCCACCGAGATTTACCGGCAAAACCCAGGTACCCCTGTTACGGAATGGTGTGCCCCGCTGGCAACAAAAATAATGCATGAGCTTGATTGCCAGCCTGAAAATTTTATTTTTATTGAGCACACACCTGATTTGCGAAGCAAACTGGCGTTTTATGAAGAGACCTTCGACATGGTGAACTTTGAATTGAATGGCGAAATTCTTACCAGCCCTAAATGGACAAGGCTCACGCCTAATCAGGTTGATGAGATGATGGAAGCATAAATTCTCCTATATTTACCTCATGATCCACACCATTCGGAGGTATATCGCCCTTTCGTGCATTTTTATTCTGTCTGCGTTCAATCCTCCCTGCTTTGCCCAGCAAATTCTCAAATCAGGCATCCAGGGTGTTGTTCTTGATAATCAAACATTGACACCATTGTTGGGCGCCACGGTAATCATCCCGGGCTCCAACCCGTTAATCGGAACGGTCACTGATAACCAGGGGCACTTCAGACTTCCTGCCGTTGGTATCGGTCAACATCAGCTTCAGGTTTCTTACATGGGTTATGCCACCGTTCTCACTGATCCGCTCATAGTGGTAAGCGGAAAAGAGACTATGACAACCATCATGATGCAGGAAACTGCAGTCAACGCGGGAGAAGTCGAAATCAGAGCGGGTTTTCGCAAACATGAGGCCATCAACAAAATGGCAACGGTGAGTGTAAGATCCTTCAGTGTTGATGAAACCTTCAGGTTCGCAGGCAGTTACAACGACCCTGCCCGCATGGCAGCGAACTTCGCCGGCGTAACAAGTGGAATTGACAACCGCAACGACATCATCGTACGCGGTAATTCTCCAACAGGA
>DYQT01000517.1 GCA_020719165.1 Draconibacterium orientale
ATTTCTACTACACACAGATTGGTGGAGATAACCTTGTTTTTCAGTTTACCGATGTTTCAACCGGGAATATTACATCATGGTTTTGGGATTTCGGCGATGGGCAAACTTCCACCTTGCAAAATCCAATACATCAGTACCAGGAAGAAGATCATTATCATGTAGTTCTGGGAATAACAACGGATTCGTGCACAGATATCGAACACCGGTGGATCAATGCTTTCCACACCGATTGCCTCGCTGATTTCAGCTATGAGCAAGTTAATCAGGGAAACGATTTAATGGTTCATTTTTTTGATGAATCAACGGGTGACTATAATCACATTCACTGGGATTTTGGAGATGGGGGTATGCCATCAAACCAACCCGATCCCTGGCATCAGTATTTTGAACCTGGTGATTACGAGGTAGAATTGCATATCTGGGAACAGGGGGGCGGTGGCCCGGGTTGCAATCACATTACTAAAAAAATTATCAGGGTACAACCCGCTTCAACCTGTTATGCACTTTTTACTTCTGTTCAACATCATTCCGGAATTTACGATGTTCAGTTTTCAGATGCTTCAATAGGAATTGTGGAATCCTGGTCATGGGATTTTGGCGATCAATCTTATTCTGCAGTTCAGCATCCCCTGCATATTTACGAAAACCCCGGTGAGTACCAGGTTACCCTTGAGATAAACGGACCAGAAGGATCGTCATCATTTTCAAGATCAATCGAGGTACAACAAAGTAATGCCTGCCTGCCTGACTTCATCTTTAGCCAAACATCCATTGAAGAACCTTTGATTGTTTTCATAAATTTATCTGTTGGCGAATACCTCGAGTTTTTATGGGATTTTGGTGACGGAACCTTTAGTATCGATTCATCACCCACCCATCTTTTCCCGGCTGCAGGTATTTTTGATGTCAAACTATTCACACAAGGCTATGGCTGTGCTGATTCAATATTTAAAGCTATAGAAGTATTGGCTCCACCTCCCTGCCATGCAGCATCTTCATTTTCAAGCGAAAG
>DYQT01000253.1 GCA_020719165.1 Draconibacterium orientale
TCAAAAACTACCTTCCCAACACGTTGATCGTTAGCGCCACCAGCCAAGCCAATGTCCATTTTGGAAGCCAGTCCTGGAATTTCTCCAGATTCGCGCGAAAGCTCCCATTTTTTGCCGTCGAAGCTGTAATATCCTGAGAAACGATTTCCGTGACGGACTAATTTTAGCCAAACTGGAATCGGATTTTCAGCTTTGTAGTTTGTGCTTTTGGTATTGTGCATACAACCATCACCAAACTCATCCCACTCTGCCCCGCAACGTTTCGTGGTTGAGAATAAAAGAAATGCACCTAAACTTCCCTTTTCTGAGGTATGACTTTTGGCCAGATCATTGCGTACAAATATGCCGGCACGGAACCATTCGCTGATATTTTCGCTAAATCCAATCACTCGGACTGTCGCCACAAAATTTCCTTCTATTGCACCTTTAAGGTAAATGGTCCCGTAGGAATCTTCAGCATGAAGAAAATCGGTTCCGGCAGCTGATATTTCGAAATGGCTTTTCTGGGCATCAAAATCAAATTTACAAGGCTGAGCTGTAGTTGAGCAATAAGTCTGGAAATTTGCCCTTTCAAGGTTTACCTTCTTCACCGGATATACCTTAATATCCAAAGGAACCAGCGATGCAACTGTTAAAGAATGATTTCCAGGTTCCGGCAAAATAGCAAATCGCAATATTTTTGTTTCCAGTTTATCGAAGCTGATTTCCTTTACCAAAACTGCTTTGCCTTTATCTAATAATTCTATCTTTTGCAGAAGCTTTTCATTCCTGAGGTTTTGAGCTTCCAAGGCTACAACCAACGAATCACCCTGCGGAATTTGCAGCATGGCTGTTTTCAGGTTCTGAAAGATAAGGTAACATGGTTCTCCGCTAACCTTCACAATCTGTTCCGGCGTTGAACCGATTGCCACGCGATGTTCACCCGGTTCGACAAATTTGTACCGGAAAGTTACCGTACGTGAATTATTCGAAATCATCGGAAATATTTGCGTAACTGCAACTTTTCCGTCAATGTATAAAAAAACTTCAGCGGGTCCGGTGCTTCCCTGATTGAAGACCTTTGCAGATATGACCGCTTCTTTGCCTGTTTCCAGTTTTTGATCTTTGGCTTCAATCCTCAACTGGTCGAATTTGAAATCAGGTTCACCATTTATAATTTCTTCAGGAGCAATTTGCGGAGTTTCCACCACAAAATTATTCTGATACACATTATCAACAGGATAAGCAGCGCAGTATTTCAACTCACCCTGTTTCAAGTTGTAAAAAATGTTGTCGGTGACAGTCCAGCCCAACGCCATATTCTGGAAGAAAAAGCCCACATTTTCGTTGGTAGACGCCGGATGTACATCGTGAATCAGATTGTGGTGCACTTCAGAACCAAGGCTCAAACCGTAAACAGCAATTCCACCTTCATCATCGCGCTCCATGTTGGTAAACGAAATATGGTTGTATTCGGCCAAATGACTTCCGTCACTCGTTTCCTCAATATTGGGCCAGCTTCCAAGAGTAATCCCGTAACTCCCTGTATTCGACACATAATTATGAAGCACCCTGGTTCGTGTACAGTTATAGGTTGAAATACCGGTTACTGCTGGCCGGAGATTGGTAATTTTGTTGTACGAAACAGTATTGTCGCTGACTACATCTTCCCAAGTTTCCGGTTTGGCATTTCCTGCAACAATAACACCTGAACCCCGACCATCGTTAATGGTGTTTTTACTGATGAGGTTGTGATAAGAACCCACGCCCAAGCGGATAGCCACTTGCCCTACATTTTCGACGTGGTTTGCCAGAAACTCACAGTTTTTGACATATTCAGCCGAAAGAGTGGCATCGCCGCCTTGCCCAGTATTTTTGAAAGTCAGGTTGTAAAATCGCAGGTTACGCACCGGTTTTTCGCGTGTTCCCTGAACCTGAACCAGTTGGTTCAAATCGGGGATGATTATTGAAGCTTCATTCGGATTGCTGATTTCCTTTCCGGGAATGAATGAAATTATGCCCGTAGAGCGGTCGAAAAACCATTCATTGGTCGTATCCATCAAAGCCTCCACATCCTCGATGTAGTATTTTGGCGGAACCAGCAGGATATCCGGAGACGCTTTTTTCAGGTAAGCCACCCGTTTTTTAACATCAACTTTTGTAATGGAATTATATAATGACCCCCACCTGATTACCATTCGGATACGGCCATTTTCAAGATTTTTCCAGGGCTGAATATCATTCCCTTTAAATTTAAAGCAGGTGGAGTCATTTGGTTGGCCATCCGTCAGATAATAATCCGTGTTAGGAGTTCTTGCCAAAACCATTCGCTTGCCATTGGCATATAAATCTTTAACCTCATCACGGTCAAATTTGGTTGACCATTTACCATTTTCACCTTTTAGCCATCCCTTGATTTGCGTTCCTCCTGAAATGACAGGATTTTCGCCCGGATAAGCAGCATAAATCACGTAACAGTCTTTTAGTTCGTGGTATTCAAAAGCTCCGGTAGGAAGGTCAGTTTCCACACGTTCGCCTCCATCTTCAGGTTTAAAAACCAAGGTTGTATCAGGATTATAAACGCCTTCGCGGATTAAGACCAGAATGTCCCGGCCAGTTCCAAACTGATGGGGTGTTCCGCGGAAACGTTTATCCACAGCCAGTTTTTTGGGCTGATAAACCTGTTTTTTGAGCTCCAGTACTGCCTGTTTTGCCCGTTCAATGGTTGCAAACGGTCCATCACTTTTTGCCTCATTCGGTTCATCCAAAGTTCCCGACCACTTGTCGTTTCCTTTTGGCGACACATAAAAATCGGCCTGGGTTCCGTTAAGCGTAAATTCTTTTTTTTCCACGCCTCGGACAAAACGACCCTGTGCAAAA
Source organism: Draconibacterium orientale (assembly GCA_020719165.1). Taxonomy (GTDB): domain Bacteria; phylum Bacteroidota; class Bacteroidia; order Bacteroidales; family FEN-979; genus CAIVAT01. Next base: position 2,860 of record DYQT01000253.1, read on the forward strand.
ACCAGATTACAATTGGGAAGCCATATCAATTGTATTACACACAACGTAGTTGTCAGCAATCTTTTAAAAGAAAGAAGTGAGTTTTTTGATGTTTCCATATCCAATTGTGAGATAAATGTTATTTCTATTTACGTTCATTTTCTCATCCGTCTTTAACTTGTTATACAAATTGCTCCCACTCATGCTGAAGAACCTTTCAGGCCATGTTTAATCAATGGCTGACAACCCCAGTTCCTTTCTTAATCTTGCAATTGCCCAGCACCACCATACTGATTGTTCGCCATTTCCGCAGTCTGCCTTGACCCATTGACCACCTTTAAAACTCATGCTTTCCAGATAGATTGGCTTATCAGCATGGTATTTGTTTAAAAACTTAAACCACTCCAGTATTTTATCATACTGCCCTTCCTGTTTACAATATTCTATATCCCACCCTATCCCTTTTCCTATAACAAATTTGGAAATCTCTCCGCTTTCATCATATTCGGCTGCCAGGTATTTGAGGCTACTATCCAGCTCATCAGGGATGTACAGTGTTTTTTTGAGTAAATCAACGGTATTCCTCATCACCTGACGATCCAGCGGTTCCCACTGAGCTGCTACGGGACCATAGCAAAGCCATCCCATTCCTGTGAATGGCCGGCCAAAGTTGCCATCAGGTAGGCGCATCTCCAGGTAAACCTTCTTCCCATCCACAACCCGGGTCAAATAATTGTCAACCCCACCTTTCAGCACTTCAATCCTGATTCTCAGATATTCGGATAATTCAGTATCGTTTCTCCGTTCTGCCAGCTCCATCATACTTTGAGCAGCTGCACCAACAAAACTTTGAGTTAACAGATCGAAGGCCGACCACATTCTTCCCTCCCTGCTATGTTCAAGAGCGCAATTAAATACGAGGTGAATCGCATTGCACGAGAAGTTGCTTTTATCGATATAATAGAAGTAGGGTTGATCCAAAAATGAAATGACCTCGTTTTTAGCAATCTCATAATACTTATTTTCAAAGTTCTGAGATTCTGATTTCAGGCAAAATCTGGCATAGGCCATCACAACATGCGCACGTCCGTCAATTTCGTCCTCGGTTTCATACCATTGATCAACACTTCCATTACCTGATATTTTTAAGGAATCAATTACATGAGGAACTTTCGCCAAATTATTCCTAATCATTGAGTTAAATATAAATTCCAATGAACGTTGTATTCTTGAGTAATCCTCTGTTTCAAACAGTAACGAAACAAATCCTCCGATAGTCCTGGGAAATTCACCCCGATAAGCACCCGATAAGGATTCCTGCAGGTATCCGTCTTTCTTCATTCTTGAAGTCAGGGAATGATATGTAGTGTTGTAGATTTTTGAAATTGTTCCATGTTCCAACTCATACACCAATTGCTTTTTTATTTGATTCATGGATTCATTAGTACGTGAACCATTTAGATCGCTTTTTAAGCTGTTCTCTTTCAATTGTGCAGTTGAGCCTGCTGTAATAACCAATAAAGCAAATATCAGGATTACTGAGCGTCTCATAAATTGTTGTAATTTTTCCGCGGTTAAATAATTCATATAATATGGTTAGAACGGTTTATTTTATTGAAAACTTTCCGTCTAACCTGATATCTTGAGAAGAGCTGCCAACCATCACTTTAAATTCTCC
>DYQT01000518.1 GCA_020719165.1 Draconibacterium orientale
TTGATCACCACCCCGAACGGTTTTTTAAGCGCCCGCATGGTTTCCACCGCCAGGCTTAAATCATGAAGTCCGAAAGGAGTTGGCTCTGTTACCAGTATCACAAAATCAGCATCTTTGGATGCTTCCATCACCGGGCAGGATGTGCCTGGGGGCGAATCGAAGATTGCTATGCTGACTTTACCATAGTTAGCGGCAACATATTCCTTGGTTTTTGATATCAACGGAACTGCCTGTTCCTCGCCGATATCGAGGCGGCTTTCAACAAAATGGAGTTTACCAATCCGAAAGTTACGAAGTGTGCCTGTTTTTTTAGGGATCATAGGCAAAGCATCAACAGGGCATAATTCGGAACAGGCATAACAACTATGGCACAATTCAGGAAAAACAAGTATGGATGGCCCAAGTTGAATAACCGCATGGTAATTACAAACCTTCGGACAAATGCCGCACAAAGTACACTTTGATTCATCCCACTGGGGAATCATTTTAAAAATGTTTTCATCGTGGGTAAGTTCACCTTTAAAAAATAAGCCTGAGTTGGGTTCTTCCACATCCAGATCAACCAGTACAACTTCATGCTGTTCGGCAATAAAAGCTGCAAGGTTGGTGGAAAGGGTTGTTTTTCCCGTTCCTCCTTTGCCACTGGCAATAGCTATTTTTAAAGGTTGGCGGTTAGTCATAATTTAGCCTTGTCTTTTCGTCGGTGAGGGTTTGCTGAATAGCTTCCTTCATATACGAAGTATTCCATGTGCCGAGGTTTTCGTGAGTCAGAAAATATTTCTGAGGAATAGGATGCGTTCCTATAACTACTTTCATCCCATATTTCTCAGGAATAAACTTTTCGAAATGCTCCAAATACGGACAGGGAGGATAGCCAACCAAAAAACCGGTTGCCAGGTGAACATGGGTAACGCCGTTTTTCTTCATTTCCTCCGGGGCATATTCAATATTGCCGCCCGGGCATCCGCCGCAGGTTGTGAAAGCCGCTATTTCGGCATCCTGGTCTTT
>DYQT01000049.1:0-10332 GCA_020719165.1 Draconibacterium orientale
GTGGTAGTATTGGTTGTAGTTGAGATAAGGAAAGGAACCTGGTTTCAACGTAAGGTATAAAATGAATGATGAAGCAGTATTTTGCAGGGAAACAATCCGCTTTTGGTAAGCAGGGCGAACCAATTCGGGGGGCATTATAGAGAGGGTTTTCGCGGGATGAATGTTGGAAATCATGATTTTTGACTGAAACATCTCCTCATTGGAGGTTTGAACGGTAAATTTTTGCTGATGCTGCCCGATTTCTGTAATTTCATGCCTGGTGAGAATCGTTCCTCCATGCGATTTTATCGAATCAACCAGCAAATGTGCAATCTGGTCGCTTCCCCCAATCAGGCGATAGGCACCTGAAATAAAGGAATGGTTGATGAGACAAGCGACATGCAGCGGCGATAAATTACTTCCTCCATACAAGTAGTTGTTACCCGCAAGAACGGCAGAGAGTGGAATTTCTGATTTGGGATTTCTGATTTCGGATTCCGGATTGGAGATGATGGATAAGTTTGATAAAAAATCACGGGCACTCTGGGTAGTAAAGTGATGCTCACGATGATCGCAAGGTAATTGAAGATTATACAACGGGAAAGCTGAAACAACCTCATTCATTGTTCTGAAATACTCCTTCAAGGTATGCCTTTCATTCGGGAAGTGCCTGAGAAGCTGTTCCGTAAAGTTTTCCACTCCCTGGGCCAGCGCAAATTCTTCCTCCCCATATGCAATTCTGTCAAAGCCATCCAGGTCAAGTTGTTGAATCTTTAATTTATTTGTCAATCCAAAATAATTCCAATATTCCGACAATGTTTGCCGGGGCCCGAGCGCACCAATATAATGAACCCCAGTTTCAAATTTGTGTCCACCACGGGTGAAGGTTTGCAGGTTACCACCTGGCTGATGATGCTTTTCAAGAATACCTACCTTGAAGCCCTCTTTGCTGAGAATATGCCCGCAAAGCAGCCCTCCAAGGCCTGAACCGATTATTATTACGTCGTATTGATGCATATTGTCGTCAAACTTTCCTGTCCACTACATCGATAGGGCACACGGTATCAGTTCGGTTTTCTTATAATATAAAGGTTGTTCGATGTCACTTTTTTATGGTCAATAATCTCCATTGATAATCCGGATTCTCTTGCAATGCTCTGCACTTGCTCAGCCGAAGTAAAATATAGACGTTTGTCGGAATTATAAGTCTTGTTGAACCCGATGTGTGTTGAGAGGAATTCGGTGATAATTGAATTTTTATGACGATCTGCAAGTTCGGCATTTGCTTCGCGTATGAGCACACATCCGCCTGGTTTAAGGTTTAAAAAGCATTTTTTTAGCAAAGTTATCTGATTTTCATAAGTGAGGTAGTGAAGAACATCGCTCAATATGTAACCATCTTTGGGTGTTATTTCAAATTCTGAAATATTGGCCGTGGCAAACCTGATGCGGTTATTCCGGGAAAAGCAGTTTTGGGCGATCTCAATTTTTGCCTTGTCATAATCAACTCCCGTGATTTGCCGTCCTTCTGAAGTAAACATAAGCATGTAGGAGATAAATCCATATCCGCAGCCGAGGTCAAGGATTTCACCCGCTCTGGGCATCAACTGATTGTAAATGTCATAATTGTTCTCCAGATGCAGTTTAACCCGCATATACCACTCAAGAACAGGGCCTTTCAATACATAATTCAGAGCGAGCAGGCGTCGGTAATAATGCGCAGTGCCTTCTTCTGCCTTGAACCGGGCATATTGACCGATATAATATTGTCGAAATTGCTTTGCCCTTTCCTGATAGCTTGTTCCGAAAGACAGATCATCACAAGGTACCCGAGGTAGAATTTTCATCCTGAAGCTGTTTGGTCTGCCCCAGAATGCACCTTTTCCTAAAAAATCTCCGGTTCCGAAAACCACAATCGGCAGAATATCAACTTTAAGCTTTTCTGCCAGATAGAATGCTCCCCGGTGAAAGCGTTGAATATGATGATCATCTGAACGGTGAGCTTCCGGAAAAATCAGAATCGAGAAACCTTCATCTGCTTTTTCCTGTAATAACCCGATGATACTTTCAAGCCCGTTGTCAACATTGTAAAAATTTGCCAGTCTTGCGATCGGACCGAATATGGGTGATTGGTAAACCCATGAAGTGGTAAGAATGATGATTTTGGGATAAAGACGTAAAAAGGCAGGTGTTTCAATCAGACTTTGATGGTTGCTGATGATAATGGCAGGTTTGGTGAAATTCTCAGAAGTTTCATTGATCAATTTACGGTCGAAAGGGAAAGTAAAGGCAATATAAGCTTTTGTAAGCCAATAGAATAACATGTGAAAAAGCATCTCCTTTTTTTTGCGTTTTATTGGCATAAGGTAGTAAATCATATTACCCAAAATCATCAGAATCAAAGCAATGGCTACGATATTTCCCCAAGTTACCACAGTTTTAATCAGTACTCGCATGGTAACCGGAAATTTATTCCGGCGCTGTCGGCCTAGAATCACTCCGTTGAAAATCATGGGTTGAAAAGTAAAGGAAACCAACACCACCGATGAGATGCCAATAACCGATACCATAGCTATTGAATTGAGCGCGGGATGACGGGCAAAAAAGAGTGCTCCAACACCAAACAATGTTGTAAGGGAGGAGAGCAGCACAGAGATTTTGTACGACTTCAGATCGTTTTCCCCTGAGATCAAAGCATGCTGCAAACCACGCATCATTAAAATGCTGTAATCAACCCCTAATCCGAAAATAAACGATGAAATGATGATGTTGAAAATATTGAACCGGATCCCGGTCAATCCCATGAACCCAAGTGTGATCAGCCAACTGAAAAACATGGGCAGAGCTGTGATGAGACCAAGACCCAACCGGCCAAATGAGATGATCAGGAGAAGTGTGACAAATATCATCGACAAGGCTACCAGAAGGTCAAAATCGTGTTTTACATTTTCGATGAATTTTTGGGTAAGGTTCTGCTTGTCAAAAAGCACATACCTCGAATCTGATGGAAATTCCTGATAAACTTCAGCCTTACGATCTTCTTTTACTCTCAGGATTGTCGGGGCTAATGCAAATTCGGGTTCTTCCGTTAACCAGTCTGCAGTTAAGGGATTATTCGATGCATCTATTTCATTGATTGTAAGTGGCTCGAACGTTTTATCAAGCCAGATGAAAAATGGGTCAAATGCCGACTGACTGAATCCTTGCTTTTTTGCATGTACTAACAGTTCTGATTTTACCTGTTCTTTTTTTTGAGATGTCCAATAACTATTCCACCGGTTGATTTTTACGCGTTGCAATGAATCAGAAGTGAGCAATGGGCCTGCGTTAGTTATCCCCTCAACCAACCCATTTTTTCGAAGATCATGAATCTTGTACGAGAGTTCTTCCTGGTTTCTCAGTGCCTCCTCGGTCGTTTTCCCGATTGAAACAAGATAAATATTCTTCAATTTGAAATTACTTATCCTGTCAAGATCCGATTCGGCTTTTGCAAGCCGGGGAGTCACAAAACTGAGCGCCGACATGTTTTTTTCAAATTCAACCTTCCCGGAGAACCAGATGCTGATTATGCCCAGTATGACCAAACCGGCGATGAGCCAATATTTTTTTTCATAGGAAACAGAGGCCAGGTTATCGATGAAATTAATTTTTCGGGTCTCTTTTTTCTGCAACATCTTCCCGCCAACAAAATGTGGCAGGATGACCAGTGAGAAAATGGCAGCGCCTGTCACACTAATGGCAGCGAACCATCCAAGATCCTGCAACACTGTTGAATTGAGAAATGTAAGACAAAGAAAAGCGCCTGCCGATGTCAGGCTGCACAAGACAATGGTCATCGACATCTCTTTCAGTGTGAGCTCAATGTCTTTTTTATTGCGATAATGGTTGATGAGATAGAGGGAATAATCAACGATGAGCCCGAGAATTACTGATCCAATGCCCAGAGAAATGGCAGAAATTTTTCCCTTCGTCAAAAATAGGATTCCCAAAGCAAGGATGCCTCCGAAAAGAGCTGGCAACATCCCCAGGAGCGGCACCCTGATGCTTTTAAAATACCAGCCAACCAAAAGGAATATCAACACAATGGCGATTATGAGTGTTAAGGTGATATCCTTTTTCAACTGCCTGGCGTTGGAAACCGCAACAGCGGCACCTCCGAAATATTGAATTTTGAACAAGGAATCCTTACCTGAACTTAAACTTTGAATTATTTCATCGATACCACTGATAAGCAGTTCGTTATTTGCTGTCTCACTCCCGGGATGGGAAGGAACAATGAAAATGAGCAAATGTTTCAGATCGCTGGTATAAACGCAGCCATTATTTAACATGAAATTTTCACCGGCTTTTAGCCTGTTCAGTTTTTCATATGCCAGGTTGGTTATGCCCAGAGGGTCCGTCTTGATGCGTTGTTTCAGCATGATGCTTGCCGGGGAGACTAGAATTTTATAGTTCTTTTTTAACGCATTTTCGATTGCCCCCGGACGAAGGAGGGTGTCGATGAGCCTGAAATCAGACTCTTCCAGGAAAACCGGCAGGTGACCTGTTACGAGTTTCATCATGGCAGCCATTGCCGTGTCGGAAACTCTGAAGGTTATACGGCTGATAAAATTGGTATCGAACCGTGCATTGAGAGAGTCGACAAACCTTTGGCCGAAGAAACCCATTTCATCAGGAATTGCTGGGAAAAGTGAATCATTCAGGCTTATGTTAATGATCAGTTTATCGCTTATCTTTAAATTTTTGATCACATAACCGAGTTTGTCCTCCTTATTACTCCCTGACAGAGATTGAGAAATGTCCTCTTCAAAACTGATACGGGAGGCAAAATAGACAATAGATAAAGTCAAAGCAGCAATCAGGAAATAGAAGATTCCTTTTTTTTCCTTGAAAAATCGATAGATATGTATGGAAAAATCAGACATGCTTCTTTCTGAACAGATGCAACAGCAGGTAGGCGATTGGTCCGAATACAGCCGCCAGAACAATCCCGAAGACAATGCTTCCAAGCAGGTACTGAACCAGATTCTCCCTGATCCATTGAAGTCCCATTCCTTCACTGTATTGGATATGCGATACCTTAGCGCCCATTACCCAGCCGCCAATAAGGTAACTTAAGAAGATCACAAACGGTAGCATCGGGGGAAGACTGATATTGGAGGCGGAAACTGCCACAAATTTATTTAACCGGAGTAGATGTGCCAAACCGAGGGTAGTCACAATCTGCCATCCCCAGATAGGGGCTACGCCAATGAAAAGACCCAGTGCGACAGACTTGGCAAGATTTGCATTGGTGTCTTTGCTGTTGACAATGTATTCTCTGAAGAATTCACGAATCGATTTTTTCCGGATTCCCCTGATAAAAGAAACAGGTCTGGCCCATAGCAGCGCTACAAACACCAGGATGCTGTTAGCAATGCTTACACGGGTGAAATCCCTGAACTTTCTGAAATGCGAAACCCGTGTCTCTTTAGGGGCATAATAAACCTGAACAGGAACCGATATGACCTTTACCCCCTTCCATGCGAGTCTTACCAAAATCTCAACCTCATATTCATATTTTTTCGAAAATATTCCTTTGATCTGCCTCACTGCGTTGAGCGGATAAAGCCTGAACCCCGTTTGAACATCCGATACTGTAAGTCCTGTTTCTACCTTAAACCAGAAAATTGAGAATTTATGACCAAAACTACTGGTTCCGGGAACTTCTTCGCGAGTCATATCGCGCGCTCCAAGAACCATCGAGTCGGGGAATTCCTCTACCGCTTTTAAAAAAAGAGGCAAATCTTCAGGAAAATGCTGTCCATCGCTGTCAATGGTGATCGCGTAATGGTAACCCTGTTCAATGGCTTGGCTGAAACCTTCTCGCAAGGCCCATCCTTTGCCGGTATTGACTGGAATATTTATTTTTTGGATTTGGGGAAACTGCTCCAGAATTGAACTGGTTCTGTCGGTCGACCCATCGTTGACCACAATAACATTTTGCGTGTATTGCAAAACCCCATCGATCACCCTTTTAAGAGCATGGTCATTGTTAAAAGTGGGAATGATGATACAACAATTTAGTGTTGCGAATTTTTGTTGCATCATAGAGAAAATTGGGTTTGTTTTGTACTCAACAAAAGTAGTAAAATTCAGCTAAATTTGCCTGATGAAAATCCTATTGATCAATCCTCCCCGGTCGCCGGAGAACAGTATTTTAAATTTTGCCCCGGAGGAAGCAAAACGCTTTATCCACAAGAAACTTATCGGCCCGCCGCTTGGGTTGCTTACCATTGCTGCGGCAGTGAATGATCATGATGTGACTGTTTTTGACATGAAGGGAGAATACGACCTTGTGCCTGAAACTCCCTGCCTGGCCATGCTTGTGCGCACCCTGCTTGAAAGATATCAGCCAGATTTGGTTGGAGTTACAGCCATCACTTCTGAATTTGATTTTTGTGTTGAAATTTGCCGCTCGGTTAAAGAGTTTAATCCGGCCATTGTTACTGTTGCCGGCGGTTTACATGCAACACTCTGTCCCAACGACTTTACTGATGCTGCTTTTAACATCATCATTCCGGGTCAATGTCCTCATATTTTCAGAGAAGTAGTCATATCTATTGAAAAAGGTAGTTCATTCGAATCTGTTCCGGGCATCTTGATCAATTCTAAGGGCGCATTGAAGAAAACTCCGGGTAAACCTGCTTTTTGGGATCCTGCTGGTGTAAATTACCTCATGCCCGACCGCAGCCATCTGAAGCGATGGATCGATACCTATAAAGTCGGGAATAGTCCGTTTCCCAGTACCTACGTTTTTACTTCACTCGGATGTCCTTATAAATGTACTTTTTGCTCGATATGGACTCAGTTCAAAGGCAAGTATCATCAGCGAACGGTTGAAAGTCTTATCAATGAATTGAAAAGCATTGATGATTACCCGGTTGTGCGGTTTGCGGATGCAAACACGGTGGTAGATGAAAAATTCATGCTGCAGTTGTTTAAACGAATAGAAGAGGAGGGTATTCAAAAAATATTTGTGATGGATATTCGGGCCGATGTTGCCGCAAATCGGCCCGATATCATCGAAAAACTTGCCAGGGGAGGGTTGAAAGTAGTGATTTGCGGCTTTGAATCGTTTCGCGATGAAGAGTTGAAAAAATATCATAAAGACTCACCCGCCATCGATAATCAGGAGGCGGTAAAGGTGTTTGAGCAAAATGGAATCATGGTCAGAGGCAATTATGTTATCCCTCCCGATTATGATGTCAGAGATTTTGAGGCACTGGCCGATTATGCTAACCGAAACAAGGTGGTTTATGCAGGTTACACAGTACTTACACCAATGCCGGGAACAATATACCATCAACAGGTTAAAGATCAAATTATTGATTACAATTACAAAAAGTATAATTTCTTCAATTCAGTGACAAAAACGACTTTACCGTATGACGAGTTTCACAGGAGGATAGGGAGTTTGTGGCTGATTAAAAAGGGGACGGATGTGATTTAATTGCGTGAACAGTGAGAAGTAAAAAGTGAACCATGAAGAAAGTACTGCTGATTAATACCAACATCGAAAAGGCACCCTATCCGGTTCCGCCGCTTGGTTTGTGCATGTTGGAAGCTGTGCTTTTTGACAGGTATGAAGTAAGAATTTACGATGGGGTTTTTAATGAGGGCATAGGTCTTATTGATCTGGTTCGACAATTTCTTCCTGATTTTATCGGGTTCAGCATCCGAAATATCGATGATGTGGTGATGGACCGGCACATCATATATATGGATGGAATTCTTGAAAAGTTCATTCGCCCTGTACAGGCAGTCACGGATGTCCCGATCATTTTAGGAGGGAGTGGATTCAGCATATTCCCGGTAGAACTGATGAAGATGACCGGAGCCGATTATGGGATTGTGGGGGAGGCAGAAATCCTGCTTCCGGTTTTACTTGACCGGATTGAAAATAACATGGATACAGCCGACATTCCAAACCTCCTTACATCTGCAAGCCCGGAAATTCAGCAGGGGTCGGGGTCTTCATTTGCTAATCCGATCTCAGGCAGGTTTCCCGACATCGATTGCCGGATTGATTTTACCCCTTATCTCAACAAGGGAGTATACTCGGTTCAAACCAAGCGTGGCTGTGCTCATGGTTGTATTTACTGCACTTATCCTTTAATCGAAGGCAGGAAGTTCCGTCCACGTGTTCCTTCCGACATTGCCGACGAGATAGAACTGGCTCATGAACGATTGGGAAACTGTACCTTCGAATTTGTCGATTCCACCTTCAATGATCCTAAGGGTCACGCCGAAGCTATCTGCCGGGAAATCATCAGGCGGAGGCTGAAAGTAAGGCTGCGAACGATGGGCATAAACCCTAGGCATTGCAGTGATGAACTATTTGACCTGATGAACCGGGCAGGTTTTATCCAGATTGACGCCACTCCCGACAGTGCGTCGCCCCGGATGCTCGAAAGACTCGACAAAGGATTCAACCTGTCGGAAATTGAAAGGATGGCAACTTTGATCAGGAAATTCAATATGCCTACCATGTGGTTTTTTTTATTCGGCGGGCCGGGGGAGGACGTAGGAACCTTTCGTGAAACACTTGATTTTATTGATGCTTATATCAATCCGGAAGACCTTGTTTACATGAATGCCGGTCTTCGCATCTACCCCAAAACTCCGCTTTATTCAATTGCCGTCCGGGAAGGAAGATTCCTGCACGGCCAATCTGTTCTTCACCCCCCGGTTTATTATTATTCCGATAAACTAACCAAATCGCAGCTTGATCAGATGATCAGGGATGCCTCCCTAATGCGTCATAATTGCCTTCATGCCCTTGAAACGGCTCCATCGCAGGAAATGATCACCACAGCTTTGGAAATGCGCAAAGCCAATGAACTCGAAGAACCCATGTTCAGAACCCTGCTCAGGATCAGGGCAGCATGGAGGGAAGCGGGGAAAATCTGATTCCTGTCACGAATTTTGCATTCTTCGACAATCCCCTTGATGGACCACATTCGTAACATTGCGAAATATGATGTTCAATCATCACTTGCATGGTACGAAACCAATTAAGCGGTTGAAAGAGGTTTCTGAAGATTTCACGGCGAATGATTTCCGGTGTTGTCAGTGATATTTGATCAATCAGGGAGATAATCGGGGTTTTGGGAATTCCTATTTCCGTTTGACTGATCTGGCTTGCAAAATCCATGGCCCCATCCCTTAAGTAGGTCGAATGGTAAGGGACAGACACTGCAAGGTCGCGTGCATGCAGTGCGCCTTCTTCTCTTGCCAGCGCCAGCAATTTTTTTATATCTTCACTTAAACCGGATACCACAAATGAGTGAGAGGCATTCTGGTTGGTGATTTCGATGCCCAGAGATGTTTGATCTATAAGGTGTTGAATATCCCAGGCATCAAGTCCGATCAGTGCCCCCATGCCGAAATTCTTGTTATTTAGTGAATTGTGAAGCGAAAGGTAAGCGGTACTTAGTAAATTCAGTCCTGTTTCGAAAGAAATCGCACCGGCATCATACAGTGCAGCATAAATGCCCATGCTGTATCCGGCATTCATTTTTGGAGCAATGCCCTTGTCTCTCAGCACCGAAGATGCAGCACAACTGTAAATATAGGTTAGGATTTGGGTAGGCAATTCAGCATCCAGAAAAGTTTTTCCTGAAAAAGAAAAATCGCATAGTACTGGATCAACTGATTCGGCAGCATGAAGCAAAAGTTCACTGAACCGATCCTTAAAACCGTGCATATTCTGCCCAGGATGATCGGTATAATCGCTGGCAAAAGCGGGGAAAACAAATGCTAAATGATTGTTCGACAAATTGATGGTTCAATTTTATTGATCTAATTCGAGGAGTTGGTTTTCATATTCAATGATGAGCAACTGCATGTCGATCAATTGCCCGATTGTTGCAACCGGGTGTTTAACAGCGTATTTGCCAATTACTTTCAATTCAATATCGAGGTTATATTTCTTTTTAAAGATCTCAATCAATTCCAGAAACATCAATGAGTCTCCATCAAGATCATTGATAATACTGGTATTTTCATTGATCTGTGCAATGTCAACTTCACACTCTTCGGCAAAAAAACTGTAAACGATCTCTGTGACTTCACTTTTTATACTATCGGTAATGGTAGCCATGGTATCTTTACTTTTTTGCAAAAGTATGATTTTTTTAGTTTAACACAATAATGCTGGCCAGTGGCAGATTGGAATGGAGTGAAAAAAAATGGTTTGGTTGCAGATTTTTTAAATTTTCCCTATTTCTTCAGCGGTCAGTCCCGTGAATGTAATAATCTTTTCAATAGATTCACCCGATTGTTTCATTTGCCTGACTACAAATATAAGGC
>DYQT01000049.1:10432-18818 GCA_020719165.1 Draconibacterium orientale
CTTCTGCTTTTCCTTCTGCTTTTCCTTCTGCTTTTCCTTCTGCTTTTCCTTCTGCTTTTCCTTCTGCAATTCCTTGAGCTTTTCCTTGGGCCATTCCTTCGATGTAGCCATCGTCTCTTCCATCAGCATATCCTTCATCCCTGCCATCATAGTATCCCTCATACCGTGCAGTGAAGAAAACGCTTTTCTGATGGCTTAGATTGTCAAGGTGGCGAAGGTAAGTGGCTTTATCCGATTTGCTAAGCTGATCGGTTTTTAGTTTTGCACTCACTTCGTCAAGACCTTTGGCGCGGCTGCCTTCTTTTACTTCCCCGTTTTTAAGATAAAAAATCCACTCATCAAGTGTGTCCTTGGCTATGTCGTCAAACTGGTTTACTTTGATTACATAATATTCTGGGAAAAGCTCCCCGGAAGCTACTTTTAAAAATAATTGACGTTGCTTGGCGCTCAACATCAGTTCCTCGTGGGTATGCATTCCAGTGAAGTGAGTTATCCCGTGATAAATATAGTCGTTGCCCTGACCAAGGTCGAAATAAACAATATTGACCGAATATACTTTACGAACCTTCAGGTATTCCTCGCCTACATTGATATATTCAGTTACAGCTTTCGAGGCGCCATAAAGCATTCGCTGAAAATAGTCAAGCTCCCTGTTGTTTTGCAATTCAATAATAATCAATTGATTATGACTATCCTCGGCCAAAATGTCAACACGATTAAACTTATCGGATTCGCTTTCCTGGTTGCCTTCGCTTTCCAGGATTCGATCTATTTTAATATCCTGGTGCAGCAGTTCACTCAGAAAACCTTCAAGAATCCCGAAATTGGCCTTGTTACGCAACAGGCGTTTAACAGCCCAGTCAAATGATACAAGAGGTTTCATCATAAAGCATTTATACAAATTTACAACATTTTAAATTTATTCTTCTGTTTTTTACAGAGATTAAGGATGCAGATTTCAAAACCCATTTAATAATCACCAAGCTTTAGTTTTGCAGTTAACTACAGAAGTTGTTTCCGAAAGCAGCATAATTGTATTTCGGCAATAAAAATGGGTTCCCATAATTTGAAAATCCAAGGATTTGGTCAATACCATCATCTGCAGAGACGGTTACAAAACGCCGGTTGTTTTTAAAGAAATACATTACTCTACTTTGATATAGTTTTCCTCAACACAATGGTAGCATTATGTCCGCCAAAACCAAACGAATTGGACAAGGCTACACGGATTTCTTTTGGACGTGCGGCATTCGGAACATAATCAAGATCCAGGTCTGGATCAGGTTGATGGTAGTTGATGGTGGGAGGGAGTATCCCATTTTTAAGGCTCATGGCGGTAATGATCGCCTCAATGGCTCCTGCTGCCCCTATAGTGTGCCCGATCATCGATTTTGAAGAAGAAACAGGGATTTGGCAAGCAAGATTGCCGAAAACCTGCTTGATCGCCATTGTTTCATAACGGTCGTTTAATTCAGTTGAGGTGCCATGGGCATTGATATAACCTACCTCATCTTTTCTGATACCCGAATTTTGGATCGCCAATGCAATGGTTTGTGCCATTCCTTCGCCATCTTTTTTGGGAGCCATAATGTTATATCCTTCACTGGTAAGCCCGTATCCGGCAATCTCGGCATGTATTTGGGCATTTCTTGACTGTGCATGTTCTTTTGATTCGAGTACCAGCACACCAGCACCTTCGCCAATTACAAACCCATCCCGGTCCTTCGAAAAAGGCTTGCTGGCCTGCTCAGGTAAATCATTGGCAATGGATAAAGCATATAGCGCATTGAACCCTTCAATCTCTTCAAAATTTATGATCGAATCGGCTCCTCCAACAATGACTACATCCGACTGGCCGTTTTTTATCATATCGTATCCAAAAGCAATGGCATAAGCCGAAGAGGCACATGCAGTATTGATGGCAAAGTTAGGCCCGGTCAGTTGGTATTCCAGTGATATCCATGCTGGCATGGAATTGGTCATGGTTTTGAATACTGTATTTTGAGGAGTGGTATCCTTTTCAGCGCTTGAGTTGCCTGTATTTACCACGCCCATGATCACACTGCATCGCATCCGGTCAACCTGATTAAAATCAATGCCCGAATCGTTCACTGCCATCTTTGCTGCAGTCAAACACATGCGCGTAACCCTTGTCATCTGGCTGGATGCACGTTTTTTTATGTAATTGCGGGCTAATTCATCGAATTCAGGAGGAACCTGGGCCGCGACACGGGTAGTCAGCCGACTGGCATCGAACATGGTAATGTTCTTTACACCACTTTTTCCATTAATCAGATTTTTCCAGTTTTCTTCCAATGACAAACCCAGGGATGAAATCATACCCATCCCGGTAATCACGACTTCTCTTGACATGCTAAACTTTATTTCTGCAAACTTTTTGCCCACTTCGAAACCAGTTCAACTTCGGCCTGAGTAGGTACATCATTCGGATTGTTTGTACGCCATTTCTTTGGAGGCATCGAATTTTTGGTCATTTCTTTGCTCATGGCATTGGCCTTTTTTATCTGTTTATCAACATCATAGGTATCCCATTTCGAAAAATTTAATTTACCGCGCGCCATAGAACTTCCTTCATCTGCATGACAATCCATACATGCCTTTTGTATTAGTTTTTGAATACTGTCGGGAAGTGTAACCCCGGGACTGGCAACTATCGGTTTTTTAGAGCCATTTGCTATTTTGGGGCTGAAAATAAAAGCGCCGGCGACTATCACACTCATCAAAATGAGGATCGAAAAAGCAATTTTTTTCATATGTTCAATTTTTATTTTTACAAAGATAGAATGAATTGATAAAAAAAAACAAATATTGTGAATCTTCAAGGAATTGCACCTGCAGAACCACTCAAACCAGACCAAAATACTCGCCGATGGCAAATTTGGCTTCATCAACCGGAATGTTTGAAACTGCTGTTAGCTGTTTGGCCGATGAATGCCATGTTTGCCTGAGTCGATTAACGATCTCAGCAGCATTGATTGGTTCTTCATGTAAAACTTCCCCAAGAGGATATTGGTAGAATCCGCCCCCCGTTTTTATGCCAAATTTTCCAGCATTGGCCAAAGTCTGTAAAGCGGTAATTATCGGATTGTAATAATCCTTATCATGATATAAATGTGTATAGTTTTGCACAGAGGTTAGCATGATATCAATGCCAACACTGTCACAGAAATCAAAAATTCCAAAGGGGAAAAGGTGTTTTTTTACCAGAAGATCCATTTGAATAAAACTGCATTGGCCTGTGTTAACAATTATAAGTGCTTCATTTTGAACTGCAAGAAAAATTTTATTCAACAAAAAACTGTTTTCTTCATCAAGTTTGAGGAATCGCCGCTGGATCAGTTGAAGAAAGGATTCCAATACGGTAATAGTTTCAGTTGAAGTATTATTAGTGACGATGAATTCAACGATGTTTTTCAGAGGAACCGGATAAAAAAAATGAAGACCCGCAAACTTTTCGATCCGGCTTCCTTGGGGAGCCATCTGCGAGGGATTGAAAGAGGATGAGTTGGAAGTGAAAATGGCTTCTTGTTTTACTATATGATCCAGCGTGTTAAACAACTCTTTTTTCAGTTCCAGAATTTCGGGAATGGCTTCGATGATCAGGTCGCATGGTTGCAGATCTTCTAAATTATGCGAGATGCATGTATTGATCAACCTGTCGAACCGCAACAGGTCTATGTTTCCTGCATCAAAAGCACGTTTGATCCGCTTAATGAATTGCCGATGAAGCTTTTCAACGTCGGCTTCAGAACTACACGCCCAAACCAATTCAACGTCAAAATTGAGCAGGTAATTGAAAATGCCGCTACCCATCTTTCCTTCACCAATAATACCAACCTTAGGAGTTTTGGATTTCTGCTTTTGGGTTAGGAACATATTTGTTGTTTAGAAATCATTCAAAATTCATGAATCGTTTTTCAATATGCTATTTCTCTTTCCAGGCTCCTTTATCCTGGTCCATGACAACCTTCCGATAAACTGCCATGTTTTGCTGATGTGCTTTGATGTGGCGGTTATAACCGAGCATAGATAGTAAAAAGCCCAGTCCTTTATCAATGGCGATTTGCTTATTGCGAATGAGTTTCAGGATAAACAGGAACAATTTTCTCCTGTCGGGGTCACGCGAGAGGACGAACTCTTTAAAAGTAATCCACGAAAGCCGGGCTTTCATTAAAGCCGTTATCTCTCCTCCCGGTCTTATAAAAGCTCCATTGATTAGCAAAGCTTCTCCCTTTTTGCGGATAGTGTCGAAGGAGTATAGCTTGGCAACGGTCTCCATGTACTTGTCAAAGATTGCTATTTGAGACATATTCATGTAATGGAGGGTAGGGAAGTGGCCTACACCCAATTCGGGGTCACATGACAGCAAACGCCCTTCTTCATTGAATTTCCGGTGAGTTTCGGTACCAGGGGGGGCATTGAGTAAGTGGAGGTTGACATTGGGGAGGTTGTGTTGCATGGAGAAATCGAAAATCCGGTCGAATTCTTCAAGCGTATCATTGTCAAAACCAACTACAAAGCTGGCGTTGATATGAATGCCGGCACCATGAATTTTATTGATCGCTTCCGCATAAATACTCCCGCCGCGATTGTGATGTTTTTGTGATTCATCCAGACTGGCAGGATTCAGGGATTCAAAACCAACCAGGATGTTGAAACATCCGGCTTCAGCCATCAAATTCAAAAGTTCATCGTCAGTTGCCACGTCAAGGCTGCACATGCATCCCCAGGATATCTTTAACGGTATGATGGCGCGCATGAGCTCTTTTGCATATTTCTTGTTGATGGTGAGGTTGTCGTCAACAAAGAAAAAATAGTTAGAAGGTGCGGCTTTAATTTCTTCCACCACATTTTCGATGTCGCGATAACGCATCTTTCTGCCAAAGTTTTTTGAAACCAGGCAGAAGTCACAATTGAATGGGCATCCTCGCGAGACTTGGATAGCGACCTGGAAAATCCGATTCATGTTCACCAGGTCCCAGCGTGGAGGTTTTTGAGCTTTATATGGAACATAGCTTTGCGATTCATACACCGGTTTCAAACAGCCATTTTCAAAATCGCTGAGCGCTTGTTCCCACTTGCCTTCAGCCTCGCCTGCAATCACACTATCACAGTGTTTAAGCGCCTCATCCTGCATGAACGAAGCATATGGTCCCCCAAATATAACTTTACTGCCCATGGCCATGTAAATATCTCCTAATTCGAACGCCCGTTTTCCGGTGGCCGCCAGGGTCGTAATACCAACAATGTCGGGCTTTAAATTGCCAGGCAAAGATTCTATTTCTTCATCAATAATCCTGATTTGATAATGATCAGGAGTCAGCGATGCCACTGTAGGAAGGGCAAGTGGAATCATCAATCTCCTTTTTCCAAACATTTTGGCCAATTCACTATGGGCCGGATAATTCACAAAACGTTGCCGTGGTGAAATCAAAAATAATGTATATGTTTTAATGTCAGACATTTGTTCACCATTTACCAATCACATAACCCGCCTGCATAAACTTGCTTACCTCTGTCACAAAACTGAGAATGAGGTCCCCCTTTGAAAGTTGTTCTTCTTTTCTTATTTTGTCGAGGCAAAGCAGGGCCATAGGCGGGCCAATATATCCCATAGTCGCCATTTTTGAATATAGAGATGACCGCCTAATGCCAAGGCCTGCACACTCATCCATAATAAGATCCGCGATATGCCTGGAAGGGAAATTAACCTGGAAATATTTAATCCTGTCAATATCAATCGGGTATTTGGCCAGCATCCGTGATAAACCTTTCAGGAAAACTGACCCGCCGGGCTCATGAAAATTTTCACGAAGTTCCTCCTGAAACATCTGGGCCAGATGATGGTAGCCAAGTTCGTACTCTTCTCTTGGATTCATATAATATGCCGGACGTTTATTGCCCATTGCTGATGGTTTCATACCTCCAATTGATTCAATATAGTTTGATTCTATAAAAAGCCCGTTTGTGGGAACAGATGCCGACTTTAATACAACGGCAGCAGCGCCGTCACTTAGAAAATACCGTAAAAAAAGCTCTTCCTTTTTAACCAGAGGCTGATTGTAATATTCTGCAACCAATTCGGAGGAAGAAATACCTGATGATATGACCAGTGCCGTGTTATATCGTCCGTTTCGAATTAAATCGGCTCCGAGCATTAAAGCTTTATAGGCCGAAGTACAATTGGCATGCACCGATAATTCGGCACATTGTTCAATTCCCAATGCATCCTGAATACGCACACTGGCTGTCGGCATCTGATCCTGGTGGGCGCTGCCATAAACAATCAGATCGATATCGCCAGGCTTTAAGTCTGCATTTGCTATTGCTTCCATGGCAGCTTTTACCGACATGGTGACATTATCTTCCGTAAAACGTCTGGTGGTGGGATCCAGGGCAAAATGATAATATTCCACTTCGAGCAACTCCTTCATCAGCAACCTGATCCTTTTCAGCCACTTCTGTATTTTCTCTGGAGCCATTGTCAACTCGCCCAGATAGTAATCTACTTCATCGGCAGGGATGGGCTTGCCGGGAAGGAATGAACCGCTGCCAACCAGCTCAACAAATATTTCATCTTTAAAAATTTGCATACAAAGGCTTTAGGAATTTGTGCAGATAAACATTGCGGTCTGCTTTTTCAAAATTTGAGGCCAACGCGTCTGCAAATGCCATGGAAAGAGGGATTACCTTCGACTTGGATACTACTGCATCAACCAAGCCCATACCCAGTGCATCGGAAGCGGTGAAGGTAATTCCGCGCAATATTATCTCAAGTGCGGTTGCCTTCCCCGCGAGTTCGGTAACCTGTTGTATGCCACCTAGTCCCGGCATAAGGTTAAAGGTAGATTCGGGCAAACCCAGCACCGCATCTTGACCACATATTCTAAAATGGCAAAAAAGTGCTAATTCAAATGCTGAGCCAAGGCAAACGCCATGAATGGCGGAAATGACCGGGATATTAAGTTGCTGAAGCTGTGCAAATGCGCGATAATTTCCAAGCATGGTTTTTGGGTCAGCAACACGCAGTAATTCCTGGATGTCGGCACCCGATGAATAATGTCGGCCCATTCCACTGATTACAATGGCTTTCAGAGTCAGGCTTGAAGAGATTTCCTGTACCAAAATTTGAAAATCCCTGAAGAACTCCATAGTCATGGTGTTTCCAGGAGGCTTGTTTAGGATCAATTGACCGATGCCGTTTTCAATGCTCCATCGAATAGTCATAGTTCAATTTCCTTTTCTTGGCGGCGTTCAGCTTCATCCTGTACTAGTGAACAAAATAGTCGTGTCTCTTCCATCATGGCCTCATTCCGGGGCAGTTCCATGGTGTTTTTAAGCGCTTTCATGATTGATTTGACAACTTTGACTGGTCGGTCGTGGGTCATTTTTTTTATCAAAGTCAGGGAGTATTCGTATGCTTGATCATTGGGAGAAATAAAATCAACTATTCCAAGCTCTTTTGCCTCCTGTGCATTGAGCATGTCACCTCCCAAAATTATTTTTGCTGATTGCGAAAACCCTGACAATGCAGGCAGTCTCACCGTTCCACCCATCCCCGGCATGAGATTTTGGTTTACCTCGGGAAAAGCCAACAGAGCATTACCGGAGGCAACCCTTATATGACATGATAGTGCAATTTCAAGTCCACCTCCGAAACATACGCGGTTAATTGCAGCAATAACCGGAATGTCGAGGTTTTGGATCCGTTGCAACAATTCGAGGCCACGGCATATCAAACCTTGAAGGTGTTCGGGGTTGTGACTGATACTGAATATGGTATCCAACTTACCTCCGGCAGAAAAATTCCGCCCCATGCCTCTAATTATCAATCCTTTGAGGGTTGTGTCAGCAATCCAGCTATTAAACAAGTCAATAGAAATGAATTCAGGCAGCTCCAGTTCATTTGCTGGTGGCGTATTAAAAGAGATGATCCCAATAGAATCATGGACTTCAAATGTTACCTTCTCAATCTGATTCATTCAATCTGTTTGTTATATTTTTGATAAAATCTCAGCAGGAATATCCCCGGCCATTTTATCTGTATCAATAAAAACTAACTTTGTGGTTGCCCGGGCTGCATTCAAACCTGTTGTCAGATTTATTATTTTCTGCTGAAAAACCAGATAAAGTTTTTCCTTGAAACAAAATGATTCAATCATAATCGTACATGCAGATAAGATTTTACAGAAAGACACAGTGCCTGCAGCAGGCGTGGCCATGCAGTTGTTTGTTGTTCGTTATTTTTGCAACACAGCCAGTTTTAGCAAAAGCGCTTTTCTTTGAACCGGAAGTAAAAAAGCCAGCCCCAACCGTCAAAAGAACAATTGAATTGTTCGTTTCTCCAAAAAAAATAGCTTTTGCC
>DYQT01000519.1 GCA_020719165.1 Draconibacterium orientale
AGGACAAGAAAAAATATCAGGATAATTGAAAATCTGATTGAATAATACATTTTTACCCTTCATGAAAACGAGTTACGATTTACAATTTAAGAGTTACGATTTACGATTAACCATTAACTATTTTTCCCTGAGCGAAGCCGAAGGGAACCATTAACTTATCCCCACCCTTACTCCACAGGTACGAGTTTCACAATTTTTCCCGGGTTTTCGATAGCCACATAAATAAACCCGTCAGGACTTACTACAACATTACGGACGCGCCCGATTCCCTGCAGCAGTTTCTCCGTGTGCATTACTGTATGGCCTTTGATCACAACCCTTTCGAGGTACTGAAAACGAAGTGAGCCCACAAACATATTATTCTGCCATTTTATATATCGGTCACCGGTAAGAAATGTCATACCACAAGGAGCAATTGATGGATTCCAATAGTAGACGGGCTGTTCCATTCCTTCCTTTTCGGAAAATTCAGTGAGGATGGTGCCGTTGTAATTAATTCCGTACGAAATAACGGGCCAGCCATAGTTTCTTCCTGGTTCAATAAGGTTAATTTCGTCGCCACCACGCGGGCCGTGTTCGGTTTCCCATAGTTCGCCGGTCAGCGGATTGATGATTGTTCCCTGTGGATTACGATGTCCATAACTGTAAACAGAAGCAACTGCACCTTTTGTTTTTACAAACGGATTATCTTTTGGAATAGAGCCATCATCATTTATGCGGTGGATTTTGCCGTTGGAGTTTTCGAGATTCTGAGGGAAATCATCATGCTGTCCGCGGTCACCGATTCCGAAAAACAAATGCCCTTTGTTGTCAAATGCAAGTTTACAGCCGTAATGGTGTGATCGGTCGTTGTCATGATCTCCCCTGAAAATTACTTGTTGATCTACCAGTTTATTCCCATCCAGCCGGGCACGCATAATGGCAGTATTGCTTATCTTTTTACCACTACCTGTGTTCAACGCACTGTAGGAGAAATATATCCAGCCATTCTTTTTGTAGTCGGGA
>DYQT01000520.1 GCA_020719165.1 Draconibacterium orientale
AATAGCCCATGACCTGTTTAATTTTTCAGGATCCCTGAGGTAAGGACGGTAAACCAAATCTTCTGCTTCAACAATCGGAGGCTTGATCGGTTTCATGTCTGCCATCTTGGGAATTTTAAATCCTTCCGATCCGTTGGCAAGATAACCATCGGTTAGCAGAATGACTGGAGTCATATGTTCCATAGCAATTTTTGATGCCTCGTAAGCATAGTAAAAGCAATTGGAAGAAGACGAAGCCGCAATTACAACCACCGGTGCTTCTCCATTTCTTCCAAAGAGTGCCTGCATCAAATCCGACTGTTCGGATTTTGTAGGTAAACCGGTGGAGGGACCTGCACGTTGCACATCAACAATAACAATAGGAAGTTCGGTCATAACAGCTAGCCCAATCGCTTCGCTTTTAAGTGATAGTCCGGGACCTGAAGTTGAAGTAACGGCAAATGCTCCGGCAAAACTGGCGCCAATGGAAGAAACAATACCTGCAATTTCATCTTCAGCCTGTAATACTTTTGCACCTAAGGATTTATGTATTGAAAGCTCCTGTAATATTTCAGTGGCTGGAGTGATGGGATAGGATCCTAAAAATAAATTCCTGCCCGATTTTTCAGCAGCAGCTAATAATCCCCATGCGGTGGCGACATTACCTGTAATGTTCCTGTATTTCCCTTTGGAAAGTGCAGCAGGCTCAACCTTGTAGGTTATGCTACTTAAGGCTTCAATGGTATCGGCGAAGTTATAACCTGCTCTGAGGATACGTTTGTTCGATTCAACAACCAGCGGATTGGCTTTAAATTTTTTTTCAAAATAATCATCTGCAGTTACCAAATCCCGGTTAAAGACAAAGAACATGATTCCAAGAGCGAACATGTTTCTGCTTTTGAGAACCATTTTACTGTCAAGCCCAAGATCATCAACACTTTTTTTTGTTAATGAGCTGATGGGCGCTTTGATGACATTATAACCAACCAATGAGCCGTCGGAAAGAGGATTACTGGCATAA
>DYQT01000050.1 GCA_020719165.1 Draconibacterium orientale
GACCTGGCAAGTGGCACTGGGCGACCTGGTAAATAAATCCTTCGCCACCGACATTGCGATCACCTCCGACGGAGTCATTTATGCGGCACTCAGCAGTTTCTGCTTTTCTGTTCAGCCTCCCGGGAAGGCCGGAATATGGCGTTCGACAGATGGAATTAACTGGGTTCAGATCACTCCGGCCGGCTTTCCGCAAGATAACAGGGTTACCCGTCTGGCCCTTGCACCATCGAATGAAAATGTCATGTATGTTTTTACCGAATCACAGTCTTCCGAAATAAACCCCTTCGGAGGCTATTCCAATTCAAAGAACACCTTCTGGAAAATGACCTGGGATCCGGCGGCAGGGAAGGCTTCCTGGGAAAACCGCACCAACGGCATACCCGGGGCGGGGAATGGGAACACCAGCAGTTTTCCGTTTTCATTCGTTGTTTATGGCGGGTACTGCTTTACCATGGGTGTGAAACCTGACAATGAAAATGTTGTATTCATCGGCGGAATGAACCTGCACCGGTCGGAGAACGGTTTTACCGACAGCCTGGCGACCACTTACATCGGCGGGTATCCCTACGACATGGACTCCCTGAACCAGCTTCATCCCGACCAGCATGGAATTGCCTTCTTCCCTTCAAACCCTTCGAAGATGCTGATGGCAAATGACGGCGGCATACAAATGATCAGCAACTGCATGGCCGACAGCAGCCACGCGGTGTGGCAGCGGATGAACAAGAAACTGACCACCACCCAGTTTTACAGCGTTGCCATCGATCACAGTTCACAGGGCGAAGACTGGATCCTGGGCGGGTTACAGGACAACAACTGGTACTATTCCATCACCGATAATCCTGCGGAATTCTGGTTCAACATCGACATCTGTTACGACGGGTTCGCCACCTGCGTTGCCCCCGGCTGGGAATACTGCGTTATCTCGGCCTACAGCGGGAACATCTGGACTTCACGGTTTGACAACAACATGCATACAACCGACATCTTCCCCCAGCTTCCCGATACCCTGCTGAAATATATCGACCCGATAATGGGGTTCAACTCTCTTTTCCCGTTTTACCAGAATATTGCACTGGATCCGAATAACTACCAAACTTTTTATCTGCCCACCATAACCAGCATCTGGCGCAAGGAAAACATGAAGGCTGCAGCATACGACACCGGCCTGCGAAATGCGGGATGGAGCCACCTGAGCAATGTGGATGTCGGTAGCGCTTCGGAGATCAGCTTCCTTTCCCTTTCAAAAGCCCCGGCAAACCGTTTATACTATGGCACAAACCTGGGAAAAGTGTACCGCCTCGACAATGCCCACACCGGAAATCCCATCCCCGTTGAGATCACCGGAAAATCCTTCCCGGTGAATGCATTTGTCGCCTGCATTGATGTGGATCCCGACAATGCCAACCACGTGATGGTGACCTTTTCAAACTATGGCATTCAGAGTCTCTTTCATTCCGATGATGGTGGTTCTACCTGGACGGCAGTTGGAGGAAACCTGGAAGAGTACCCCGATGGTTCGGGGAACGGACCATCCATCCGTTGTACAAAAAAGCTGATGTACCAGGGGAAAAAAATCATCTTTGCCGGCACCTCCTGCGGGCTATATTCCACGCGTGAACTGAACGGAGATTCAACCATCTGGGTGAAAGAGGGGGCATCGGACATCGGGAATGTGATCATCGACGACATTGATGCCCGACAGCCCGACGGTTTTATCGCCATCGGAACCCATGGAAACGGGGTTTACAGCGCAAACTTCAATCCTGCAGCTGGTATCGATGAGTCTACGGGTATTCCCTCGCTGCAGGTGGGGAATGTTTTTCCCAACCCTGTGACCGACCTGGCCAATGTGGAGATGGTGGCATCAAAAGTCTCCCGTATCCAGACTGCACTTTATGCTCCTTCAGGGAAAATGATCAAACAGTACCCTGATAGAACCATTTATCCTGGAACACAACATTTATCTATTCAGATGGATAACCTTCCGACCGGGGTTTTTTACCTGATTATCGAATGCGGGAATGATGTGGTGGTTAGAAAAATTATAAAAGCCGGCTTCTGATTCAATAGTTAAATCCTTTCGCAAAAGAGAAGAGGGAGTTCCCCATCCCTTCTATATGGAGGAATTGGGGCACGGCACAATAAACAAACCATAAGGGTTTGCCCTGAGTGAAATCAAGGTTATTCCCTCCCTGTTTTCATTGATTCTCCTTAAAACAACCGCTCATCACCGATGTATTTTTACATCCGGTAAATATTACCCATGATGATCACAATAGCGGTTGCCGACAATAATCAAACTTACTGCCAGGGGCTGAAAACCATGCTTGAACAGGTGGAGGGATTCGAGGTTGTTCTTCTTCCCGCTTCAAGCTTCCACCCTGACGAATTAAGCAAATTGCAAGTAGATATGTTGCTGGTTGATGAAGACTTGTATGAGAATTGTAAAACAATGGCCGGAAACGTGGAAATGAGTTGGTCGGTGAAAAAAACAATTGTCCTGACCATGGATTGCAATGAAGTGGAAACGCTGTCAGGCGTTGCAGAGGCAATCTGTAAAGGAGCGGGCAAGCGGGAGTTTACCGAAAGGATCATGAAATTGACGATGGCACCGGGGCCGGCTGGACACAATCAGCAGCACTTTTTTTGAGATCCATCGCGGGGAGGATGAAGCACTCGGGGTGTTTTAATTAACCATATGTAAAAATCAGCCATGGAAAACCTAGATTATTGGAAAAAATCACTGCAAGGATCGACTTTACAGATCCCATTTTATTTTTCGGGTGAGGGAGAAGGTAAGGGAAACATCTCCATTCAATTAAAATTGAATACCGGGCAGCAAAACAGCCTGAAACAATTCATCTCTTCCGGAAAATATGATGTTTCATCACTTTACACGGCGATATGGGTTGCGCTGCTTTCCCGCTATGCCAATCAGGATGAAATTATCGCACTATTAACTGGATGTGGGATACCGCTGAAAGTGACAATGACCAAAGAAACAAACATCGCGGGGTTGATCGCGCTGATTACCTTGCAAATGGATGAAGGCAAGAAATATCCCCTTGAGAGTTTTGATCAGTTGATTGACTCATTCGCCGATGGGGTCAAGACAAATAAAAACGGTGGCATTGTTGCAATCCGGGAGGTTAAGAATCGCTCTTTTTCCTCTCATAATCTTAGGCCATTTACTATCCAGGTTGAATTTGAACCGGAGAACCCGGAATCTCTTGAAATTCTCTTTAGTGACAGGCTGGAGGAGTTCTATGTTAAGCAAATGGGCGATCATTTTATCTCGTTACTGGAAGGAGTCATGGCAGAACCGGATGCAAGCCTTTGGTCTTTTCCCATTATCACGAGAGATGAAAGTCAACGAATACTATTTGATTTCAATAAAACGGATGTGAGTTTTCGCGAGGATGTTACGCTTCACCAGCTTTTTGAAGAGCAGGTTCTCAGGACCCCCGATAACATTGCCGTGGTTTACAAGAATGAAAGCATTACCTACAGGGAATTGAATGAAAAGGCGAATCGCCTGGGTAATTCCATCAGAGGCTTCTATCGGACATTATATAAACAGGATATACTTCCGGATACCCCTATTGGAATCTGCATGGACAGGGGCGTTGGGATGATCGTGGCAATTCTGGGTATTCTAAAGTCAGGCTGCGCATACATGCCTATTGATCCGGGCTATCCCGCCGATCGCCTGCGGTTCATGATGGATGACGCCCTTGCACCTTTGGTTGTAACAGAAATGGTCGACCTTGATAAACTCCTTTTTTTAAATCAAACAGACTACGGCGTAATCTCTCTTGATGGGGGCTGGGGGGTCATCGCGAAATATTCAGAGAAGAATCCCGAACCCATCAGCAATTCACGTAACCTGGCATATATCATCTATACTTCAGGCTCCACAGGCCGGCCCAAAGGCGCCATGATCGAACACCGGAACGTGATTAACTATGCTTTCTTTGATAAAAAAATGCGTGATATCAAACCGGGAAACCGCGTGCTTCAATTTTCCTCGATAAACTTTGACATGTCAGTGGGAGATATGTTTCCCGCATTGTTATTCGGGGCCACATTATACATTACCCATCAGGAACTGAGATTGGATCCGGAAGCTTTGTTAAATTTTCTTAAGGAACAGGCTATCAACAGTATCTTTTTGACTCCTGCCGTGTTATGTGCCATGCCGAAAGAAGATGTACCCTCTCTTAAATCCATTTACGTGGGGGGTGAGATTTGTGACAGGGAAACACTAAATTTCTGGAGTAAAGGAAAATCCTTATTCAACGTTTACGGGCCCACAGAGGGAACTGTTATTTCAACTGGTTGTACCTATAACGAAAAGAGTTTAAGCACTGAAATTGGCCCACCGAACGATAACATGAAAGTTTATGTTCTCGACAAATTTTTAAATCCAGTGCCTATCGGTGTCCCCGGCGAACTTCATATCGGTGGGATAGGTGTAAGCAGGGGATATTTGAATCGTCCTGAACTTACAGCCGAACGGTTTATAATAAACCCCTTTAATACCCCCGAAGAACGAGCCGGAGGAGATAACCTCAGGCTATACAAGTCGGGCGACCGTGTACGGTGGCTCAAAAATGGTTCAATTGACTTTCTTGACCGGGTGGATTTTCAAGTGAAAATAAGAGGATTCCGCGTTGAACCGGGCGAAATAGAAACCGTTCTTTTGTCGCATGGAGAAATAAAAGAATGTGTCGTAGTTCCTTATGAGGAGGGCAATGAAAATCGTTTGGCTGCTTATTACGTACCAATGTCCGAAACATCGCCCGCCATCACTGACTTAAAAGCCCATCTGGCAGAGTTTTTACCCTATTTTATGATTCCGACGGTATTCATGGAACTTGCTGAAATGCCTTTGTCGCCAAACAACAAAATTGATCGCAAGTTATTACCGCCACCTACAATAGGCCTTTTATGCTCAAGTGATCACTCCCCCCTGGAATACGTGGCTCCTGAAACTCCGCACGAAGTGATGGTTTCAGAAATTCTTCACGTTATTATGAACCTCGAAAAAATCAGTGTCGACAGCGATATCTTCGACATGGGGGTTCATTCACTGATGGCTGCGAAGATAGCCTCGGAAATTAGAAAGAAATTTTCAAAGAAGATTGAACTCAAAGATATTTTTGAGCATCGGAATATCAGAAGCCTCGCGAAATTTATCTCGGAGATAACCGTGAATGAAAAAGCGGAACTTATTTCAATTTCACGGGTTCACCACAGGAAAAACATTCCACTTTCATTTCAGCAGGAACAAATATGGTTTTTAAGCAAACTTGTTCCCAATAACAGGGCTTATAATTTTCAGTTTACACTGACGCTGAAAGGTAAGCTCGATAAAAAAATCCTGGTGAAGTTTCTCAATGAAATGGTTATCCGCCATGAGATATTGAGAACAACTTTTCATGAAGGCACCCGGGGCCCGGTTCAAATTGTTCATGCACCCTGGAAGGTAAAACTGAATGAAGCCGACCTGTCAGCTCTTCCTGAAGATAAAAAAGCCGGAGAAGCTGAAAAACTGATTGAAAACGTGTTATCCCACTCCTTCGACTTCAGCAAACTTCCGCTTATTTCATGGAGCCTTTTTAAAATCAGTGAAGAAGAACATATTTTCCTTCACATGGAGCATCATTTTCTTCATGATGGATGGGAAGCCGGCATTTTTCTGCGAGAAATGAAAGCGTTTTATTGCGCGTGCCTGGAAGGCAAGCCCTCGCCTCTCCCGAAACTGCCAATACAGTATGCCGATTACACCATATGGCAACGCAACAATCTTTCGGGCGACCGTCTTGAAGAAAAAATAAGTTACTGGATAAATAAAATAAAGGATTACCCAACCGTTTTGAACCTGCCGACCGACCATCCCCGTCCTTTTGTACAGAGTTTTAACGGTAGTGCCATAAGGCTTAACTTAAAACGAAGCCTGTATCATTCGCTGCGCGAATTCAGCAGGAATAACAAGGTAACTCTTTTTAATACAATGTATTCCGCCTTTTCTGTTTTGATCTCAAAATACAGCAGGCAGTCGCAATTTCTCATCGGCACCGGGGTTGCCAACCGCAATTTAAAGGAAACAGAGGGGCTGATGGGGATGTTCGTGAATACCGTTCTCCTTTATTCAGATCTGTCAAATAATCCAACTTTTCAGGATCTAATAAATACAACAAAGGCGAGCATGATTTACGATGCCGCTCATTACGATATCCCGTTCATGCATATCGTGGAGCGGCTGAAAGCCGGCGTCACACCCGGGAGAAACCCATTGTTCCAGGTATTGTTCGCTTTTCACGACAGTGATGTTCCTCTTCTCGATTTTGGAGGACTTCATGGAGAATTGTTCGAAAAACACAATTCCACTTCCAAATTGGATATGAATGTCATTTGCATTCCAAGGGCCGAACAACATGTAGCCACCGAATCAGCTCATCTGGAAACGGAAGATATTACCATTGTCTGGGAATACAACAGCGATATTTTCCAGAGAGAAACGATACAAGGAATGTTTGATCATTACATGGTTCTCCTTGAAGAAGTCATCAAGTTTCCTGAAAAAAAGGTTCAGGATATTGATTTGCTTGATCAAAAAGAGAAACAGAAGGTTTTACGCGATTTTAATGATAACGCTGTTCAATATAACAGGAATAAAACGATAAAAGAACTTTTTGAGGATCAGGTTAAGATGCGGCCCGAGAAGGTGGCCATTATTCACAACGGGAAAGAACTTTCTTACCGTGATTTAAATATAAAAGCCAACAGGTTTGCTGACAAAATTACGACGATATACCAGAAGCATTTTGCCGGCGAATCTCTCCATAATAGGCCCGTTGGCGTGTGTTTGGAACGCGGACCGGGGATGTTAATCGGAATATTGGGAATTCTGAAATCCGGAGGGTTTTATGTTCCACTCCTTCCTCATTTTCCTGAAAATCGTCTGAAGTTTATCATGGAGGATTCTGATATCAAGATCATCTTTTCAGAAAACGACATTGTGAAACAACTACCCTTTCTGCCTGAACAGGGAAGAATCGTTGTTTCTCTTGACGAGGATATAGCGGATAACGTTAATCTAAGTGATGAGAACCCGGATAATATTAACAACTCCGGGGATATTGCATACATTATCTACACCTCCGGTTCCACCGGAAACCCGAAAGGAGTGGCAATACCCCATATCGCTGTAAATAACTTTGTTGAATCGGTCAAGGCGGATATAATTTCTGAAAATGATATTATTGCACAAAGCGCCAACTTCGCCTTCGATGCTTCGATTTTTGAATTCTGGGGAACTTTACTGACAGGTGCAACTCTCGTGATTATTGACTCCCAAAAGGTTGAGGATTTCACCCTGTTGAAAAAGGAAATTTCTGATAATAAAATCACATCTGCCTGGTTTACAACTTCCCTGTTTAATGCGATCGTTGATTGCGACGCAGAGCTGCTGTTTCCACTCAAATCGGTGTTGTTTGGCGGTGAAGCATGCAATGTGAGCAGCGTTAAAAAATTACTTGAGGTGAAACCTCCTTCCCTCACACTCGTAAACGGTTATGGACCAACGGAATGCACTACTTTCAGCACTTACTGTATCATTACAGATCAGTACAGGGAGAGCGATATTATCCCAATTGGAAAGCCACTCCACAACTATTCTGCCTACATTCTGGATACGAAACTAAACCCTCTGCCAGTGGGCGTTCCGGGAGAACTGTATATTGGCGGTGACTCACTCGCAATAGGTTATCTTAACAGGGCTGAACTTACCAAAGAACGGTTTATTGAAAATCCGTTTGTGTCGAAAGGTGATAAAGAGATGCATAGAAATACCCGCCTTTACAAGACAGGCGACTTGGTGAGATGGCTACCGGATGGCAATATCGAGTTCCTCGGGCGAACAGACTTTCAGGTAAAGATTCGCGGCTTCAGAATTGAACCCGAGGAAATTGAGACGGTGCTTCTAAGGCATGAGGATGTAAAACAATGCGCTGTAATACCATGGCATCAACAGCTAATAGCCTACTGGGTTCCCAGGGATAACACGGTTTCCCGGGAAGACATGAAGACGTTCCTTGGCCGTCAACTCCCGGCATTCATGATTCCAACAGCTTTCATCAAGATGGAATCATTCAAACTAAATAGCAATTTTAAAGTTGACAGAAGTAAACTCCCAATCCCTAAATTAGAAGATATAATGTCTTCTAAAAGAGAATATAACCCACCTGTTACGTTGACGGAGGTTACACTTGCTGATATATGGAAAGAACTTCTAACTCTTGAAAAAATAAGCGTCAACGATAGCTTCTTTGAAATTGGAGGCAATTCCATTCTCACGGTAAGAATGCTTTCAAATGTCAAGAGGAAGCTTGGAGCGGATGTGAATATATCACAAATGTTTGCTCAGCCCACCATTGCCTATCTGGCAGCGTTTATTGACGGTACGGGAATAACATCCGGCAAATCCGAAAACAATCTGAGTTTAGCGCTGAAGGATTCTGAAATGGTTGTCAAAGTTGAGAATCCAAAATCAGAGCAGGAACAACAACCTTCTTGTATTCTCCTTACAGGCGTTACCGGGTTTTTGGGGGTTTATCTTCTTGATGGGTTAATAAAGAAAACCAATGCTGACATTTATTGCCTGATAAGAGGCAAGGATACTGAGGATGTTCAGATGCGTTATGAAGCAACACTTGACTTGTATAAAAAGGAGTACTTGAAAAATCACCCAAGAGTAAAACTTGTAAAGGGAGATTTGGCGGAAAATAATCTTGGAATGGATGATGCCACCCTGGAAATGATGAATGATAAAATTGATTCCATATATCATTCGGGAGCCATGGTCCATCACATGTATGATTATAATACGATGCGAAAATCCAATGTTTTATCCACAGTTGATCTGCTAAAAATCGCAGCCACAGGTAAAAAGAAAACCCTCAATTATATTTCCACTTTAAGCGTGGCAAGTATCCGGGATGTCAATGGATATACTGTAGAGGTTAATACGGAAGATTCACCCTTGTCAACGAATGGTTATACATTGACCAAGTGGGTTTCTGAGAAAATATTAAACAATGCGCAGGGCATTGACATTAATATTTTCAGACCCGGCAACATCACCGGCGACACAAAACACGGAATCTGCCCACCCGAAAAGAACCATGCTCTTCTTCTTATGAAAGGGTGTATTCAAATGGGAGCCGCTCCTGATTGGAAGAGATCAATGGAAATGACCCCGGTTGATCTCCTTGCCGATGCTATTATTGAACTTGCGACTACCTCGCGCGGGGTTAATACCTACAACATGAACAATCCCTATGAGATCACCTGGCGTGAGTATATTGATATTATTGAAAACGATGGGTTTAAAATGAAGCTTCTTCCTGTGAATATCTGGAAGCAAAAACACCTTGCAATGGCAGATGAGAAAAATGCCATGTATCCAATCAGGGAATTCTATTTGAAAGAAAGGAAAGATATTATGACCAGGGAATGGAAGACCTTTTCACGTTGGAATTCCAGGGAAGTCAAGGAAAAAGTGCTTTTATCGGGTATTCATTATCCGGAAAAATATGATGATTATTTTAGGCTCATTTTAAATTATCTCAAGGAAATCGCATTTTTAACCAATTAAAAAGAGAAATATGAACTATGATTTTATCATTGCAGGATCGGGAGCTGGAGGTGCAACTCTCTCGAAAGAACTTGCAAAAAAAGGCAAAACAGTCCTTGTAGTGGAATCGGGCAATAATGTTTTTCCCCTGTCATTTGTACTTGAGAAATCGATAGAAGGAACTGATATATTCACTGCTTATGGCGCCGGAGGCGCAACCGTGTTAGCTAATGCTAATGGCGTGCGTAGCCTGGAAAAACAACTTGCTGAATTCGGTATTGTGTTGGATAAGGAATACGCGGAACTTGAAAAAGAGACCGGGCTGGCACCGATTCATGATTCTCTTCTTTCCCCTGATGGTTCAATCAGATTGCTTGAACTCTGTAGGAAAGCCGGGATTGGAATGCAGAAAATGCCCAAATTCATTGATCATACAAAATGTACAAGATGCGGAAATTGCAGTTTGGGGTGTCCGTCCGGGGCAAAATGGACTGCATTGAGTTTTCTCAGGGAAGCTGAATCTCATGGTGCAAATGTGATCTATAACACCATAGTCGAAAAAGTAATTGTACAAAACGGCAAAGCCAAAGGGGTAGAATGCATCTCGGCAAACGGACCTGTTAAATACTATGGTAATTCAGTAGTCCTTGCAGCAGGCGGAATAAAATCCCCGGTTATCCTGCAGAACTCAGGCATTAAAAATGCCGGGCAAAATTTATTCATTGATATTTGCGAGTTTTATTATGGCATTACTCCCGATATTGATTTATCACATGAACCGCCAATGCAACTTGTTAACACAGAGTTTTTGGAAAAAGAAGGATTTATGCATTCTACAGGTTCCCTAAAGGATAAAAGCAAACTGAAATATTATCTTAAAGACAATGTAGATGACTACATGAACAATAATTTGTTTGCCGTAATAGTCAAAATCAGGGATGAGGCAAAAGGAAGAATCTTTCCTGACGGTACCTTTTCAAAAGCAGCCACGGCACAGGACAGAAAACGTTTGGATAAGGGAGGGGAGGCAGCAAGAGTCCTTTTAATGGTTGCCGGAGCAAAGTCCGGCACGATTCAAAAACGGGAAGGTATATATGGCGGGCATAACGGGGCATCTGCAGCTATTGGGGTTGTGGTTGATAAAAACTTGCAGACAAAAATTGAGAACCTTTTTGTTTGTGATGCAAGCGTTTTGCCCGAGTCTCCAGGACTTCCGCCCATGCTCACAATTATGGCTATTGCAAAATGGTTCGCGAAGAAATGGTGAACGTATGATATGGATAATTCAATTCAAATCTCATGGTGTAGACATATGCTACCCCCGCAGTCGGAATGGATATAATTTTGAATTTGGCTATAAACTTTGCACCTGTGGCTTAGAAACGAGATTTAGTAACAATATAAAAATCCACATTCCGGGATAGGAGTTACTTATGATAAATAGAGGTTCTAATCAGGTGATTGTTATTGATCCCGCAAAACAGCGCTGGATAATATATAGTATCGCCTTTTCAGCCTTCATGGTTATGCTCGATAACTATATTGTGAATATATCACTACCTGCAATTTCCAAATCATTTAATGTTGGTATCGATGGCGTTTCGTGGATAGTTATCGTGTATTTGTTAATATTGACCAGCGCCATTCCGTTTTTCGGAAAATTAGGAGACAGGGTAGGATTGATAAAACTCTTTATTGCAGGCTATATCGTTTTTATTTCAGGCTCGCTTCTCTGCGGTATATCCCCATCATTATACATGCTGATATTCTACCGCTTGTTGCAGGCACTGGGTGGAGCTGTTCTTTATACGGTGCCTTCAGCTATCATTACAAGGTTTCTTCCACCGGAAAAACGGGGATATTCTTTTGGAATTCTGGCTACTGCTGCTGCTGTTGGGTTTGCTATGGGATCACCGTTAGGAGGACTGATTACTGCTAATTTTGGTTGGCCATGGGTTTTTCTGATAAATATTCCCATCGGTTTTGTTGCCATAATCATTGTTTTAAGAAAATTCCCCCGTGAACAAGAAATTGCTCAGGTTCATGAGAAATTCGATATCCCTGGTGTATTCTATTGTTTTTTCTGGCTTATCACATTGATGTTTTCATTAAATATGGGAAGAAAGTTAGGTTGGACATCTCCGTTAATTGTTGTTTCTTTATTAATGTCTATGGTTTTTTTGTTTCTTTTTATCAGGCAGGAGCATTACTTTAAATTTCCCCTGCTCGATTTGAAGCTATTTAGGATTAATCGTTTTACCTATCCTAATCTCGCGAATTTTTTTGTATTTATGGCAGCAAATGGCACAAACTTCGTACTCCCCTTTTATTTAATGTACGCGCTTGAAATTTCGGCTGAAAAAGCAGGATTGGTTCTCATGGCGTTTCCTTTGATCAATATGATAATTGGACCCTTTGCAGGAAAAGCTTCAGATAAGCTGGTATCCTCGCGATTATTATGCATTATCGGAGCGTCAATCAGCTTAATTGCCACGATAATCTTCCCGTTTACCATGTATTTTCAGGGACTATGGCCGGTAATTATGTTTCTGTTCATTACCGGATTCTCACTGGGTATCTTCCTGCCACCCAACAATAATCAGATCATGAGCGCTGCCCCCAAAGATTCTCCGGGAATGGCATCTGGAATATTAAGAACATTGACAAATCTTGGTTCTGTCATCGGAGTGGCCGTTTTGGAAATCATTTTTAGTTTCTTCTTTGTCGGCAAAAATCCTACGGCAGAAAATCAAACCAACGCGCTCTCCAATTTCTCTCCCGAGAGCATTGTTAAGGGCTTGCATTACGTTATTGTTTTTGCTGCTGTACTTTATGGGCTGGCGCTTCTTTTTTCTGTATTGACACCGAAAAGGAGGCCATCTTTATCAACCTCATTGCCTGCCAAAACGTTATAACAAGGGAGATAAAACATGAGAACTCTCGACAACGAAAAGTTGGTAAATTATCTGGTTGTACATGACAAGCCCGGTAGGAAGTTTAGCACAGAAGAGGACATAGCCCGGAAAAAAACGAGGACAATCTGATGATTGCGGAAACCAGCATCACGGCTATTTCTGATCTCCTGTCCTGTATTCCGTCTTCTCTTTCTGATCATCCGGCATGTCGGTGGGATTGTCGAGATCAGGCGATGTTGAAAGTGCTTTCCAGTCGAATTTTTCATCCAGCGGGGTCAACGCTTTTTGCGGGTCAAAAATCCTGAGATCGGATGGCAGGGCATCGTAAGGGGTAAAATCGGGGTTTCCGGTAAACATATCCGACAGATCGGTTGCCCCGGCATCATATTGATTCAGATAGGGCAAGCCCAGCAGATTCCAGAAGGTTTTAAAAATGCTTCCAAAACTATAATGAACCTTCCCCACATAATTTTTTTTGGCATAGGGTGAAATCACCATCAGGATGCTTCGGTGCGCATCAACATGGTCCACACCATTCTGCGCGTCATCTTCGGTAACCACGATCGCCATGTTCTTCCAGTAGGGTGTATGAGAGAGAAACTCCACCACGCGACCCAACGCCAGGTCGTTGTCGGCCATGTAACTCTCCCTGAAAGGATACCCGGCATCGGGCCGTTCACCGGCACCGTGGTCATTTGGAAGGATGACCGTTAGCACTTGTGGCAGCTCCTTCCCTGGGCCGGTCCATTTTTCATTGAACTCCTTAATAAACTGGGCCACCCGGAACTGGTCGGGAATAGCCATGTTATAAGTGGCATAACTTCTGGAGGTTTTTGAAAACATGGGCGCGGGCATCGGGTAGTTTGTAAAATACCGTATCCCGAAAACCTTGAAAGTGTCGGCATAAAAGGCAGGCTCGAACATCACCCCGAACCCGAAATTGAAGAAATCGATGCCATGCCGGTCAAGATGATCCCACATCGAACCGGCTTCGTTGTAATCCTCGGGGTAAATCGCACCGGACGATCCTGTCATGCCCAGGCTTCCGGGGGCTTTTGACGCAGGCTTGTACGAGCGGTTGCCACCGTAACTGGCAGGTACCGTAGCCTCTACCCACTCGTTGGGATAGGTGTTCACGAGCCACCGGTGGCCATCAGCCGACACGTCAGAATCAACGTAGAAATTATCGGCAACCGAAAAACGGGCGGCCAGGCTCAGATGATTGGGCATCACTGTAGCATTTTCTACGCGCTGAGTATGACTTTTGTTAAAAAAGCTAACCTCCCGGCCATACCGCGCCAGTGAAGCATCACCCCGGCCTTTTTTCAGTTGCCCGAAAACCTCATCGTATGTGCGGTTTTCCTTCGAAATAAATACGATATAACGGATGGGTGATTGGCTTTCTCCTCCATAAACCGGAATGGGATTGTCTTTTCTGGACAACCGCGCCTCATCCAGGGTGCCAATCCTGAAATTATTTTGGATTACCCGCTGGGTGTAACCGATTAATTTGGCATCAGATGGAATGTCGATGACCGAAACAGTACCCTTCATCAAACAACCGATGTAGGTTCCTTCAGGGCCTTCCCGGTAATTTTTCCCTCCGTTCGGCCCGCTGCCATATCCTTTGGCATTTGCAACGATCAGCTTTTTGCCGTCGTTGGTTACCGCGAGTTTTGACGGAAACCAGCCCACCGGGATGTGTCCGATAACTGTAAGGGTTGAAACGTCAATTACTCCGATGGCATTGAGGCCCGATTCTGCTACATAGAGGCGCTTTTCATCGGGCGAAACGGCAAGTCCGAAGGGAATAACGCCGCGAAAGCGCTTTACAGCTTCATGCAACTGCAATTTTATCTCTTTAACGATCCTGTTGGTTTCAATGTCAATAACCGAAATGTTGTCGTTGTTGCCATTACTGACAAAAACATATTTTGAAGTTGCTGCCATCGAATTCGGGCTCGAACCACCCACGGCGGGAATCCCCTCCACTTTTTCGCCAACCATCGCGCCTGTTTTGATCTTTGCCACAATTTCAGGATTATGCGGATTAACCACAGACACCGCCCAAACAGAGAAGGATTCCGGGACATTGGGATCCCCGGTTCCGGGAACTTTCACGCGGCCAATTGTTATCCCGTCTTTCATCTCCCTCGAACCATAGGCAAAAGGAGGAAATTTAAGTGCGTTTCCATAATCTCTTTTTGCTTCGATGGAATCTATTTTTTTATACTCGAACATTCCCACATTGGCCACATACACCTGCTTTTCATCCGGCGACAGCACTACGCCAAACGGATACCTGCCAACCCCGATACTGCCTGTGACCCTGTTTTTCTGCAAATCGATGATCACCAGCCTGAAATTCGTTTGATCCACAGCAAACAGGTAACGGCCATCCTTTCGCATAACCATATCTCCGATATAACCATCCGGATAGTCCCTTCCCCCAATCCTTACCGAACAATCAATGGAATCAAGCTTTTTTCCGTCAGCAATGGAAAACAGATACACTTTGTTGGTTTGCCCTCCGGCAACATAAACCAGCTTCTGATCCGGTGAAATCGCCAGTCCCATGAATACGGAAGCTAAAACTCCCTCATCGTTTAATGGTCCCGGCGGAATCTGCATCACCCGCGGATTGGCGCTGTTCAACCCTTTGATGATTGAGACAGAGAGTGGTCTCACGCCTGAATTTGCCGTGACACATACCGCTCCATCGCTGCTAACCGCCAGTCCGTAAGGATGCGGGGCAACCTCGACAGAGCGCCCTGCCGGGGTAAGAAACCTGCCATTCGGAATAACCGTAATACCATCCTGCCGGATGACCGTATATTCATCTCCTGCCGGCGCCGAAAGAACCGCAATCCGTTTATTACGATGTGAACAGTGTGTGAAAAGAAACAACACAACCATCACGAAACCAATTACTTTATATCTGCTCATCCTGAATTAACTTTGATTTAACACCGGTTTTTTATCCGGTTTGAAAATATTTTGTAATTTTGCCCGGAATTTAGTTTAAATTAATATAACAAATCATGAGTCTCGAAAAAAAATTTGTAAAAGCAAAACCAGTTTGTAAAGTTAAATTTTCTCTCTCCGGAGAACAGTATAAATCTGCATCCACCATCCTGCTTGTTGGTGATTTCAACAACTGGCAGCTTGGTGAAACACCATTAAAACTGACCAAAACAACCGGTATCTGGTCGGTATCCCTCGATCTGGAAACAGGTAAAGAGTATCAATTTCGGTATTTGATCGATGGTACTATCTGGGAAAACGATTCTGAAGCTGATAGCTTTATTCCCAGTGGTCTCGGTTCCGAGAATTCTGTGATTGCGCTCTAAAACATTCTGGGAAGGCCCTCCTGTTCAATAACAGGAAGGCCTTTCTTCCTCGCTCACCAGGCAGATTGTTGCTTCAAACGGACTTATCTCCATATTCTGAAAATAGCTGTATTCATCCTTACTTCTGTGGGTCGACAATAATACCAATCCATAGGCATGTTCCATTATTGAAAATCGTTTGTGCCTGCCTGTAAAGTTCAGGATCACAAGGATGCGTTCACTTTCAATGTTGCGGAAGTAAGCCAGAATTCCCTGTTTCCCGTTTGAAACAGG
The DNA here is from genome assembly GCA_020719165.1 of Draconibacterium orientale. Taxonomy (GTDB): domain Bacteria; phylum Bacteroidota; class Bacteroidia; order Bacteroidales; family FEN-979; genus CAIVAT01. The sequence goes on from DYQT01000050.1 coordinate 16,182, forward strand.
ATGCCAGGAGCCTTGTTGCAGTGCATCGCTGCCCCTGCGTAACCTGATCAGGTTTCTGTAAAGATTTAACAGCGAAGCGGGGTCTCCCTCCTGCATTCTGACGTTTCGTGAACGGTTATCCCTGTTGAGTGGAAGCCAGGGTATTCCTGTGGTAAATCCGCTGTTTGTTTCCGGGTTCCACTGCATGGGTGTACGTGCTTTGTCTCTGCCCGAAAAGATTGGCCAGTAACGCTTGCCCAGCGGATCCTGAATCTTTCGTCGTGCAATGTAGGTGTTATGCATCCCTATCTCTTCACCATAATAGATAAAGGGAGTTCCCCGAAGGGTGAGTAACATGACGGCGGCAACTTTTGCTTTCTCTTCTCTGCTTGCACGCCATGGAAAGCGATCGATGCTCCTTAAAAGGTCGTGATTCGACATAACATTGCAGGGCCAGCCATCTTCAGGGAGGCTTTTATACCAGGTTTGAATACTGTTAAAGTAGGAATGTGCATTCCATCTGCTGAAGATCAATGAGAAATCAAATGCAAGGTGAATCCCATTATTTCCCTTTGCAAGGTAACGGGCAGCAGTATTCGCATTTCCGGGTGGTTCGGTGTAAATTTCTCCGATGCCCACCCTGCTTTCATATTGGTCGAGCATTTCCCTGAGTTTTTTCACAATGGTAACCGACCGTTTACGGTTGCGGGTATAAACATGCTGTTGCAGGGCAGGTATGCCTAAAAAAATCGGGTTGTTTCTGAATTTTTTATCCTTGGCAATCAGGTTGATCACATCGAGCCGGAATCCATCCACCCCCATGTCGAGCCAAAATTTCATCTCTTCAAAAAACACCCCGGGAAGTTCGGGATCGCGCCAATTCAGGTCGGGTTGTTCCTCAAAAAACGAGTGCAGATAATATTCTCCGGTGTTAACATCAAACTTCCAGGCGCTTCCGCCAACAGCCGACTTCCAGTTATTGGGTTGGCTGCCCATGATCCCTGCATGCCATATGTACCAGTTCCTTTTGGGGTTGTATAGTGAGGAGGATGATTCAATAAACCATGGATGTTGATCAGAGGTATGGTTGAGGATCATGTCGAGAATTATGCGGATCCCGGCTTCGTGGGCTTTTTCGAGAAGTTCTCTGAAATCATCAAGTGTTCCGAAAACCGGGTCGATTTCGCGGTAACCGGAAACATCATATCCGAAATCGACCATGGGTGATTTATACATCGGAGATATCCAGATGCCATCAACACCGAGTTCACTCAGGTAACCCAAACGGCGAATGATTCCGCGGATATCACCAATCCCGTCACCATCAGAATCCTGAAAACTCCTGGGATAGATGTGATATATAACTCCGTGTTTCCACCATATCCAAGGTTCCATCATTGCTTTACTCATACCGTACAAGTTTGGGGCATCAATCCTGTGTCCTGTAGCAAACGGTCCATGATCCGCTCTGCCTGGTAGTCTTTTGCCCTGCTGAATGCAGCCATCTTCATGGCAGCCTGGTTTTCGGGATCAAGTAGGAACCTGACTACTTTCCCGGCCATCTCTTCACTGGTCTCCACAAGGTAACCATTAACAGAATCCTCTAAAATATCCCTGGGCCCTTTGGTGTTGTAGGCAACCACAGGCAGGCCGCAACTTAACGCCTCGATTACTACACAGCTGAAGGTGTCGAACCGCGATGGCAGCAACAAAATATCAGCAGCGGTATAAAGCGGCGGCAGCAGCTCCCGGTCAACCCATCCGGGATAAAATGCCTCCGGGAGCACTTTTTTCAGCTCTTCCTCCGCGGGTCCCGTTCCTGCAACGACCATTTGTACTTCGGGGATAATGGAACGGATCATGCGGATAATGCCCGGAAGTTCCATAACCCCTTTCTCCTTACTGATCCGGCCCGCGTACAACACGACAGGCTTAATCCAGTCGATTTTCGCGCCTATAGCGCGCTCCTTTGCAAGTGCACCATGATTCTCATGCACAAAATCCGAAAACATACGATCGGGCCAGTGAGCGGTAAGAAAAACGCGTCCGGGATCAAAACCCATCCCCTTGCCGGTTAACCATTGCTGTTGATCAGTATTGAGAACAAATACATTGTCAAATCGTTTATAATATGACCGAAGGACTTTCTGTACCCTCTTCAGTCCGGTTTTTTCCAGAGATAAAGTCTCCCGGGCAAACATCAACCAATCTGTATGCAGGTAAAAGAATGTTTCTACCGAAAATTTATTTTTCAGCCATATTGCGGCCAGCCCCATTGGTCCTTCGGTTGAACAGATGATCCGGTTATATTTTCCCCGTTTGAAGGCTTCAAGCAACGATGCAAAATTGGGAATTCTCATTGGCTGCTGCCTGTATAAAGGAATGTTGAACTCCGAAACCGGTTTGAGAACAATGAGGTGAGCTTCGGAGCTGATGGTGCTGCTGCAAACCAACAGGTCAACCGGCAAATCGCGGGATTTGATTTCATGGTGAATGGCTTTGAGCACGGTCGACACGCCGTTGTGGTCTCCGTATGTGTCAGACAACCATAGAATCCGGCCTTCTGAGT
>DYQT01000051.1 GCA_020719165.1 Draconibacterium orientale
GCCTGGGCCGTGGTAAAATCAGCAGAAACAGTTGACCCTCCGAAGTTGTTGACCCGCCATATTTTTGCCTGACCCGGTAAAGTCACCATAAAGGCAGGTATCATCAAGATGAATGCGAGAAAATGACAATTTTTTTTCATATGAATCTCCCGGTTAATTGTGTGAAACAAAAGTGTTGGTAAAAACCTTCACAAACCTACTTCAGTGCACAACCGAAACAAAATTGGTTTTTGCGACAGGATTGATCCTTTTTGCAGAAAATCCCAAAGTCCATCCCATCAGGAATAAAGTGTTGCATAATTTGCAAATCCGGCCTCTTTCGGGGGGATATTTTCTGCTTTTTAGTAAAAAACGGAAAAAAAAAGCCGCCGTTCGGGCAGCTTTGCAATAATAAGCGGAAGATATATTGGGTTATTCGAAGCTTGCGGTTGAAGGAGTTACCGGTGCCAATGATGCTGGGTCAATGGTAACCAGATCAACGAAGTCATTGAAATCAGCGGTTTGCGGAGTTGCCGGTGCCAGCATAACCAGGGAGAACATATCAGAAGGCATCTCTTCAAAGGAGGCTTCAGCAGGGGTAACGGGGACCAATGCAGCCGTTTCATTCACCGGGATCATTTCTTCAAATGTTGCCTCAGCGGGGGGTTGAAGGCGCCAGCGCTAAAATGGTCATTGAAGAGGTTTCGTTGGATACAGCGGTTGAAATTTTGTCATTTCCTGCGAAAAGAATACCTGCCTGGAGGGTGAAGATTGCTGCTATGATGATGGTAGTTGTTTTCATTTTGCTTTTGTTTTTGATGTTTATGCAGCAAAGATATACCGGATTCAGAAGGTGAATGTAATGGAATCGTTTGATTTGGAGTAAAACCCGGTGAATGGGGGGTATGGATCGGTGTAAAAGGATTGGCGGCCCATTTATTGACTTGTGGTCACGGATAAAATGTTCAGATGCTGACAGGTCTTACAGCCGGTTACAAATTCTTCAGACCCTGACAGGTCTTTCAGACCCTGTCAGGTCTGATCGGTCGCTAACCCTGACAGTGTCTGCAAGACCTGGCAGCGGTTAAAAGAAAACCTGCGTAGCCGCCGGTAGTGATTCAGACACTGACAGGTCTTGCAGACCCTGTCAGGTCTGACCAGCCGCTAACCCTGACAGTGTCTGAAAGACCTGGCAGCGGTTAAAAACAGGAAACCTGGGTAGCCGCCAGAAGTGATTCAGACACTGACAGGTCTTTCAGACACTGTCAGGTCTGATCGGTCGCTAAACCTGACAGTGTCTGAAAGACCTGTCAGCGTTTAAAAAAAGACCTGTCAGTGTTTAAAAAAGACCTGTTACCCAATTTATCAGGGCAGGAAGTCGGCTCCGGCAGAGCTGAACTCCAACGTGTTCTGGTTATCGGTGGTTCCGGTAAACCTGACCCCAATGGAGATGCCGACTCCCCATTTTATTTCTGGTTTACCCGGTACGGCAAAGCGGTGCATTGTCCAGGCTGCCGGCGAGAGGTCGAGTGCGTCGTGTGCCGCGATTTTAGCCTCCCCGTCATACACATGTACATTGGTGATATCCGCGGTTGTTGAATTGCTCCGGAACCTGATCATTACAGAGTCGATGGCCAGGCGGTTATCACTGACAATTACCGGGGTAGGAATGGCAAAATGAAACCAATTCGTGGTTCCTGGTTTCCCGATTACACGGTAAAAGAAGCCAGCCTTCCATTCACTTTTAATTCTGTCGGGGTACTCTATAACCATACTATGGCCATGAGCCCACATTGCTTTTGCTATTGCCATGATTTAATTTTTTTGTTTTACTTTATTTATTCACCTTTATCTGAAAACCGTTCCTGCCACTTTTTCAAGGGAATGGTTCAGGAAGCGCAGCAATGAGTTCACGGATATACCCCGACGGGCTCTCATTGGTAAGTTTGGTAAATTTCTCCTTAAGCTTTGCCGACTTACTGTTACCTGTTGCTCGGATAACTAATTTCTGGATGCTTATGTCGGCATCATCAATCAGCTTTAAAGCGATTTTCTCCCTTTTTTCTGCCGTCAGATGTTCCAGAGCAGAGGCAGAGGCGATTCTTTTCAGTTTAACAGCGCTTTTGGAGGCAGTTTCTACAATATCTGCCCCTGAAGGCGTTTTGCTCAGACCTGCCAGAAAGATGGCTTTGGTCGCCAGCATGAGATCATTTCCTTTTGACAAACCCGAAAGGATGGCGATCGCTTTTTCATCGAGCTTGGGAAGGATTTCGAAATATCGCGGCTCTTCATTGCTTAATGCAAGCAGAAGATCTTTTTCTGAAATGGCCATATTTTTTATATTTACGGGTTTACGGTAAGAGTACTGTTTCGTATGGTAGTGATTTCCGAACTGATCAGATCGGGAGGTGGATTGGTGATGTTTGACGTTCCGTTTCCGGTCATCAGCCGGTCATTGTTGCTTACATGCGATAGTCCCAGCACGTGACCAACCTCATGACCCATGGTCCACCTTGTGGCGCCACTGGCTACAACAGCTCCGGGTTGGCCATTCGGATGGGCGGCACAGCCGTTATAAGGCGGATTGGTTGCCTCCACAAAGTAAACAACGATATCGTTTGCTCCAACGTTATTTCGGTTGCCGAAGAGGGTATTCTGCTCAGCAGTTGTTGATCCGCGCACACAACTCCCGACATCAACAGTATTTAGAGATGGCAGATTAAGCGTTTCATCACTCATTCTGACCACCCTGAATCCGATGGGTTCATAAACCTCTCTCATCGAAGCCAGCATCTGATCGAGTGAAACAGTGGGGGTTGTGAGTACCTTAAAATGAAGCCTGACCGATTCGAAAAGGCTGAAATCGCAACCGGCAGCGCTGAATTCGATCGTATTCTGTGCATCAGTGGTGCCCGTAAAACTCACACCGATGGAAATTCCTACACCCCAGAATATTTCTGGTTTTCCGGGAACATTGAAGCGTTCGAGGCCGAAACCGGCCGGGTTAAGCCCAAGGTTGCTGTGGGAAGCAATCAACCACTCTCCATCGTAAATGTCAATATTGGTTACCCTGGCTTTGTTCGAGCCTGATTTAAACCGGAGCATAACGGAATCGATCATTTGTCGTTTATCGCTCACGATCACGGTAGTTGGAATACTGAAGTGAAACCAATTGGTTGTGCCGGGTTTACCGACAATTCGTGCATAAAACCCGGCCCGCCAGATACTTTTGATCCGGTCGCCGTATTCCACTTTAATGCTGTTGCCGTGGATCCACATTGCTTGTGTTATAGCCATAATTGTTGAAATTAGGTGTAAAATAAATTCCTGAACAATTCTGAGGATGGGGGAATATTAAACAAATCCCTGTCAAAAATACAATTTTGAACGGCAAAAGTCAAGGTTTTTGGCATGAAAAATCACAGTCGGAAGGAAGATTCTGATGGTGAAAAAAAATGAATGGTTTTTGATCAGGCGATGAAATCCAGATAGTTCTCGCGGGTGATCACCTTAAATTCCGAATGATGATAGGTGTCAAGAAATTGGCGTGGCTCTCTGGGTTTAGGATCAGTCCATTTGAATTCGAAGCCAGTCAGGTTGCCCCCGGACTCTTCTATCAGATCAATTTCTTTCTGATCATAGGTTCTCCAGAAGTAGTGGTTTACTGTTCGCTGCTGGTAGTGATTTTTCTTGAGACGTTCGGAAATACAGTAATTCTCCCACAATTTGCCAACATCATCCCTCAAGTTCAGCGAGTTGAAATTTGAAACAAGGACATTCCGGATCCCATTGTCCCAAAAATAATACCGTGGGCTTTTGGTATATTCGTTCCGAAGATTACGACTAAAACCATGAAGTGAAAAAATCACATAACACTTTTCAAGTAATTCAAGATATCGCATCACGGTCTTCTTGTTAACATTCAGCCTCGATGCAAGTTCGGAAAAAGAGATGTCGTTGCCAATCTGAAAGGCAATTAAACGCAAAAGATTGAAAACAAACAATGAGTCTTTCTGATTATCCAGTTCAAGGATGTCTTTTAATAAATAACCGTCACGAATTGAAGTCAGAAGGGTTGTCCGTTCTTTTATCGACGAAGCTGTTATTACCTGAGGATACCCGCCATATAGCAGTCTCAGTTCAAGATTTTCCTTTGTTTGCAGGAAGTTTTCTTCCAGTTCCATTTGGGCCAATGGATAGAGATGAAAAAAATGGCTGCGGCCTGTCAGCGGTTCACCAATCTTTTTTCGAAGATCGAATGATGATGATCCGCTCACCAGGATGTGAAGTCCGGGAATGTTATCGATCATTAATTTGAGGTTAATTCCGATCTCCGGAATTTTCTGAGCTTCATCAATAAAAAGATAATCGATTCCCTCTGTAAATCTTTTTAGCTGGATTAATCGTTGAGAGGAAAGTATTTCACTTACGTCCAGGTTTTCCCCTTGAACCATCAGGACTTGTCCCTGAAGTTCCTTCTCAAGCTCCTGCATCAGGAAAGTCTTTCCTGTGCGCCTGGCACCGAAAATTCCAACAACGGTATTTGGCTTTTCCAGAGAAGCGAGCGTCTCAATTTTTATGTATCTGGGTATCATGCTACCTGTATTATCATAAATTCAGGCAGCAAAAATAATATTTTTTTCAACGCCACCAGCGCTTCCGCCACCATATTCGGCACCTGTTGTGAACACCGCCACACCCGGGCTGACCGGCGGGCTGACGGTGGCGCAAAGATCTGCGGGGCCCGTCAACCCTAACGCGTGCGTTTCCTGCCAGATGCCTGAAAGATTTCTTGGGTTTTGCTATTGCGATAAACAAAGAGCAGTGAACAATAATGATAACGGGCATGATTGTGTTCAATCAAAATATTTTATTAATTTTGAGATGGTTCAATTAAGTCTCTTCCTCAGATACAAACGCCATGATCATTCTGAAAAAACTGGCCATTCATGAGCTTAAAAAAACGCCCAACATTCCGGGCGCACAGATACGACTTTCACAATCGCTGATGACAATCAATGCGCAATCGACGGCTTTGGTTGAGTCGTTGCTGAACAGCTACCGGGGCGACCGGATTCTTTACGCTGTTTTTGATGAGTCGCCCGGGAACTATTTCCCCGAACAGTTTGGCGTATATCGCCTGTCGCCAAGAGCGCTTGCCGATTTTTTAACTTTCTCTGTAAACGCTACCAACAACCTTCTTCCCTTCATTACCTCCAGTAATTTATCCAAGGGAGGTTATTTTGTGTATGCGGAATATGAGGAGGATGAGGGAGAATTTACTGCCATTTTTCTCATCCGGGATACAGAAGGAAAAGTACTGAAGCATACCAAAACTGCCTATTCGATTGATTCGGTTGAATACCTCGATACAAACAACCTGGCCATGGCCTGCAGAATCAATGAAGCCCGGATTGACGGCCAGGAGCCGAACTATCTTTCATTTACCATGAATAAGCAGAAAGAGGTATCCGACTATTTTACGAAGTGGATATGCATCCAACAAACGGAGACGAATACGGAATTCACCAAAAAGTTATATGAGATTATCAACCAGATTGAGCCACCCCATGATGTTGCCACCGGGCTTGAACTTCCGATAGAGGATTTCAGGGCACGGGTGTATAATTTTGCTGCCGATCATCCCTCAAAAACGATAAATCTTCATGCACTGGGTTATTACCTGTACAACGATGCCGCAAAAATTGTGGTCTTTGCCGAAAACAGGCGGATACCCATCGACACCGAATTCCGGTATGATCCCAAAATACTGAAACGTTTCATTCGCCTGGAGGTAAATGCCGATGGCATCAGTCTGAAATTTTCCCGGGGCGATATGGACAGGAAGGTGAGATTTTCACTGGAAAATCCCAACATGGTCATTATCGAGTCGCAGCGGTTTACAGATGCGTTAAAACGCGAAATTCAAAACACCTGACATGCCTGAGCTTCAAAAAAAGTTTTATACGCTCTTAATGAACGAACCGCAACTGGTTGTTGACGGAGAGGTGATTGAATTGTTGTATTCCCCGGCCACAGTTGCCAGTTTGCAAGAGATGCATATTCACCATGAGATCATCCGGGATGCCAGCATCAGGATTGTGAAATATGAATTACCGTTTACATTTTTCAGCCACCTCGATGAATTCTATCTTTCGGAATCGTTACCGGATGACCCGAACCTGTTGATTTTCGACCGGGATTTGCCGGTGTCATTTGTCGAAGGGAAGACCTACCTTGGATTTAAGGAGCGGAGCGATTGTTTCATTGTTGCCAACGCCATCTCTTTTCTTCAATTTTTAGCGTTTCTGAGAGACCGGGAATCCTATACCGATGGCACATTCAACTTTATCGACTATTACAGCAAAGATCACCGGAGAATTGTGCTCACAAGTCTGACAGAAAAGGGCCGTATTATTTTAACGTATGGTCCGGGGATTCCCCGATTGGATAACTCCATCGATTATTCCGCGGGGCTGATCAATTTTCGGAAATGTTTTCAAGCCGACAATGAGCGCTTTCTCATATTTCTAAAAAGTTCAATCATTGATTTTGCTTCGGGCGTTGATCCGCACAAGAGATTTACCGCTGTTTTTGTTTCATTGGATACCATTATTGCGAAAGCAAAGGTGAACTTCGAAGTGTACCTGAATAACCTCTCCATCGATAAATTCAAACATGATTATGACGAGGTGAAGTCGAAATACTTCACTGAATTATCGGGCATACTTTCAACGCTGACGCAGAAAATTCTTGGTTTGCCTGTCGGTCTGGCAGCCACCCTTTTTGCCCTGGAGAATGTTAAAAACAACGATTTCTTTTTATATGTGTTGATTGCCTTGCTGTTCGTAACGTCGGGATATCTGAACATTCTGCTGAAAATAAATTTCAAGGATCTGATCAACCTTGATAAGCAATTTAAAACGGAGTACGGCAATTTGATGGGAAACCCGTTTTTTACCAATTGTCCCGAACAAAGAGTCTTTTTTGAAGAGATGAAGGATCGGTTTTACGACAGACTCATTTTTTTAAAGAGGATTACCGATTCCTATTATATCGTATTGAATTTATGCAACGTATTGCTTTTCAGTTATATTCTTTTCTTGTTAAACCTTAGAAGTTCAGCCATCCTGATTGTTGACATGGGGTTGTTGTTGCTGGTCGCGGTGGTGAGAACCTATTTGCTGAAGGAAAACCAGGATTGATTTTTCCTATGGCTCAATTATCTTTACGCCCAACTGATCGATAAATTCAGATGTAAAATACTGCAGACACATGGACCAATAGCGTTTATTATCAACTAAATAACCAAATCGTATAGGCCCTACCTCATCGAATATCGTCCAAACGACATTTTTATCTTTGTTTAGCATCCCGATGGAATAATACTTTTTCAGAAACGAACCAACGATGGTAGTGTCTCCATGAAATCCATATTTGCGGTTCTTATATTCCCAGGTTTCTGAAAGGTACAAACTGTCGTTTGGGATCAAATCACCAGAACGAGAAATATTTGCTTCCATGTAGGTTATCGGATAGGTCAGGGTAGGATCCTGATAAACGGTGATAGTAGCTTCCATACTCGCGTCAATAAGGGCCTGTTTCAGCCACGAAACCGGGAATTGTGTGAGAAAATGCTTGTTAACCGGGATGCAGCTTACGGTTACAGGCACTTTCGCTTTTAAAGCTGGGGAGTAATCCAGAAAAGAGTAGTTGGTGGTATTGGTGTCGCGTGTTTCTTCAAGGGGCTCTTCACTAAAACGAGACATATAATCGGCAAATACCGCATTGTAAACAGTTGATGTTTTACTGTTTACGTATTGATAGAAACCGTTTTTTATCACCGACTGCATATACTTTAAATCCGGTTCTGCCAGCAGTGGTTCAAAATCGTTGATCCTGTAAAAGGGGGCTTTAATTGTAAAATCGTTGACATCCAGTTCGAGGTAGGGAATGTGCGGGGTAATCCCCAGGATATAGAAAATATCGGATTCTGCATCCCAGTTCAAATAAACGAAATATTTGTCAGGAGCGGTAGTTGCTCCTGATAAAAACGGTTTGCACTCAGCTGTTGTCATGGGCGATAGGAAGTCATCTGAATACATGCTTCCCTTATTTTCTGCAGAAGCCTTTTTAAGACTTTTGAAAACAGATGAGGCATGTTCCTTGTCGAGTGTAACGGGGTAGATCAGGCGTCCCTGTTGTGCGAAGGGTTGTAACTGAAGCAGGAAAAACAGGGTGAAAACCAAGGTTGCTTTTTTCATTGTGGTGGAATTACGGTTGGAATAAAATGGGAAGTTGGAGCAAATATCATCATTTTTGTCGAACATTTTAAAGCTTTTCTGATTCAGACGGTGGTTTTCAGACGCTGTCAGGTATGGTGACTCTTAACCTTTCAGACGCTTTCAGGTCTTGCAGACGCTGACAGGTCTGGTGACTCTTAACCTTTCAGACGCTTTCAGGTCTTGCAGACGCTGACAGGTCTGGTGACTCTTAACCTTTCAGACGCTGACAGGTCTTGCAGACGCTGACAGGTCTGATGACTCTTAACCTTGCAGACGCTGTCAGGTCTTGCAGACGCTGACAGGTCTGATGACCATAAACCTGACAGGGTCTGAAAGACCTGTCAGTGTTTTAAATAAAGACCTGTCAGTGTTTAAATAAAAGACCTGGGAAGTGTAATTCAGGCATCCTTGTCCGTATCTTCCGGCATTTCCAAACGTGGAAAATTGGAACCGCCAAGCCATCTTTCAAAATTATTTCTGGCCCGGGTCTCAAAATCCAATTCCGATTCATCGGGAATGTCCTTTTGAAGAATCTCAGGCGTGTTTCGATAATGGTGTTTATAAAAAGCCACAAGTTTTTCAACCTTTTTCATTTCCGATGACGGAATTGAATTCCGGTAAAATTTCAGGTAAAACGCGCTCAGACTGTTTGTGATCAACCCGTTTTTGAGCAGGAAATCGCACGAATCTGATTTTTCTCCGCAATCAGAGCTATGATACCCTCTATACCCGGCACATTCATGAAATACAGGGTGTTCATTGGGCTTGTTATAATTTGACACTCCGTGTCTGGCTTCCGACAGGGCAAGTTTCATGATCCTGGTGAGTTCATCGCATACCGGGGTTTCAGATTTCTCTTCTTTCAGGGGTTCGATATAGAGAAGGAAGATGGAGGTGTCGGGGCGGTGCATGGTTAGTGGTTTTGAGATGTTGTCAGGTTTTGCAGATGGAGGGCTTCAGACGCTGTCAGGTCTTCCGGATGGAGGGGTAGACGCTGTCAGGTCTTGCAGACTCTGACAGGTCTTCCGGATGGAGGGGTACAGACGCTGTCAGGTCTTGCAGACGCTGACAGGTCTTGCAGATGGAGGGCTTCAGACGCTGTCAGGTCTTGCAGACGCTGACAGGTCTGATGACCATAAACCTGACAGCGTCTGAAAGACCTGTCAGTGTTTAAAGTGTTTATAAGAACTGTAAATTCAATCATCTGATTCAAATGACTGAAAAGTAACTCTTTCTTGCTTATATAAATGATATTCAGTAAATTCCGACCTTGAGTTGAACCAGCCAAAGACTTTTTCCCGGTTGGTTTTTGTTGGCTTAATTGAAATTATTGACTGGTATGACGACCAGGGATAATCTGTTAAAGCCGCAGCAAACCCATGTTTGACAGGGTTGTTATGGATATAAAAAACGAGTTCTTTAAAATAGCTTTCATCGGTAACCTTTATTCTGCGGAAAGGGGTTTCAAATAAGCCTCCGGTTCTGCCATACTTTTTGTTAAATGCTTTTGCATAGGCATTGAAGAGGTGCGCAAACTGGCGCGTGGGATTGAATCGTTTCTGACTGTTTGAAATACGATGATCACCGTCAATTGTTCGCATATTTTCAATTTCATTTTCCGGCAATATGCGAACAAGCAGATGAAAGTGATTTTTCATCAAGCACCAGGCGTAGGTTTCGGCAATGGGTTCGGTGTATTTAAAATACAGGTGCAAAAAGTGTTCATAGTTAATGTCGTCGCGGAACAGGTTTTCACCATTTATACCGCGGTTGTAAATATGAAAGTATGAATCGTATTCCAATGGCTGTATGGTGTTCATGGTTATATGATCTATCATGTAAAGTTACAATTTTCTTCTGATTCAGATGGAGGGTTTTCAGACGCTGTCAGGTCTTGCAGATGTAGGGCTTCAGACGCTGTCAGGTCTTGCAGACACTGACAGGTTTTGCAGATGTAGGGCTTCAGACGCTGTCAGGTCTTGCAGACACTGACAGGTTTTGCAGATGTAGGGCTTCAGACGCTGTCAGGTCTTGCAGACACTGACAGGTCTTGCAGACACTGACAGGTCTTCCGGATGGAGGGGTACAGACGCTGTCAGGTCTTGCAGACACTGACAGGTCTTCCGGATGGAGGGGTACAGACGCTGTCAGGTCTTGCAGACGCTGACAGGTCTTCCGGATGGAGGGGTACAGACGCTGTCAGGTCTTGCAGACGCTGACAGGTCTTTCACCTCCCGATCCCGAAAACCAGATCAACCACGGGCAACAGATGCCACTGTGGGTCGGAGGGATATCGGCCAAAGCAGAGTTTGTAACCAGCTTCGATGCGGAGGCTCTCTTTTTTTGAGGTGTAAACCAGAACGCCTTTGTTTTCGAGAAAATAATTCTGCTCGGTACCAGCGACAACGAAATTTTCCACATTAAAGAGCCAGCCAAACCGGGGGATGAATTTTCCGCGGAAATCGATGCCGGCATCAAATTCAGGTTCGTTGTAAAATACCGCAAGCCGGGGATAAATAACCGGAAGGTCGATGGTGGTTCGCCGATCGAGCGGGCCAAACTTTACGGCAAAGGCAATTCCGGCATGTACGGTGAGCAGGGCACGGAAAAATGGTCTGTATGAGACCAGTACCCTGTTGGAGAAGGCAAACATCTGGGGAATGGTAAATTCGGGGGATATCAGTCCGCCGGTTCCCTTGGTTGCCACCAGCCGCATAAACTGGGTCGGATAAAAAAGTCCGTGTTCTGTCGCCAGCCTGAAACCCGAATATTCTCCCCAACCCACCTTGATCTTTACCTGTGGCATGATCAAAAACATCAACGGATGGGCTGAGAGTTCCAGTTTGCTGGTAATACCTACCCGGGATGCAGTAAAAAGTCCCAGTTCCCACCTGTGTTTGGCAATGTTGCAGGCAGTTCCGTCGGTCCAGTAATTTTTTGTCAGCGTATCCTGTGAGAACAGGTTGACAGTGAGGACTATTCCGATCAGAAAAAAGATTATTCTTTTCATTTCCGACAGGTTATTTGGGTAATAAAAAGAGTACACTCACCGGGGCATGGTCCGACTCTTTGGTGGCCTCCTGATGAGTTACCAGAGAGTTTTCGACCCATTGATAGTTTGTAAAAAGGTAATCGAGTGTGCGATCCCAGAAATGATCTCCCCGGGTGGTATGGGTGAAATATTTAAACTGGTTTGCCTGATAAACAGCCGTTGGAACCGCACACTGATAGGAGGCATAAAGTGCATCCAACCAATGTTTCTCAGGTTCGTAGTTGCTTCCCTCCTTATGCATCGGATCATCGCCGGCACTGTGATATGATTCCCATGAACACATATCCTGGATGCAGTAATCGGTGGTGTCGGAGCCGGGGGGAAGGGTGTTGAAGTCGCCGCCTGCCACAAAATAACCACCGAGTCCATCGATCCGGTCGAGTTCATCTTTAAGCTGGATGATTTGCGTTTGCTTGGTATCATCTGTGGCGAAGGCTGAAACATGGATGTTCACTGCGTAAAAATTGTCTATCCCGGGGATTTCTATTCGACCGGTTACCATACAGCAGCGTTCATAAAAATAGCGGGTGAGTTCATCCTGGTCGTTGCGCAGCGCAAGCTGAATCCGTTGGGCTTCACCTATTTTCCAGCGCGAAAAGATCACATTTTCTTCATCCAGCCGGCCCAGGCCATCGCTGGGTATAAACTGGGCTTTCCATTGAGAGCCGGCAACAGCGTAATTGAAATAGGTATGATCGAGCAGCCATTGCAGTTGGTTGATGTAGCCCGACCGTTTCGAATTCAGATCAACCTCCTGAAGCAGGAGTATATCGGGTTTTGCCTGATTGATTGCATCGGCAATTGCCTGAAGGGAACTGTATACCTCCTCCTCCGAAAGGATAACCCGGTTACCGCAGGCATCGCCAAACCAGGCGATTCTGCCTGCGCCGAAACGTATGTTCCAGGTCATTACACGTATCACAGAAAAGGTGTCGGGAACCGGCACAATGTTTACCGCCGAATAGTATGTCGCCTCTTCTGTTTCATCAAAACTGGTTGCCAATGGCTCACAAGAGACAACCAGCAGTGCTGCCGGGATGACAAGGGCAAAAATCAGCATTCTGAAAACAGAGATGCGCGGAATCGAATGGCTGGCCATGGCCGTAATGTGTTGTTGATTTATATTAAAACTCAAAGTTCAAACCTGCCTTCGGAATGAACTCGAATTGGTAGAGGCCGGGACTCAGGTAAACATTCCACCTCAGTTTCGCTTCGGGCGTATAGAACGACCAGCCCAACATGAGGTCTGAAACAGGTCCTTTATCATCCCCGAAATGAGTTCCTGTCCAGGTACTCCAGGAATAGCCCCCGCGAAGCCCGATAAAAGGATAATGCGAACGATGATTGGTAATCGCGATCACATTAAACCGCACGAGGAGATAAAGATTCAGCATTTCCGTATTGTACGTTGAAACACCCGCGCCCACAGAGAAAACCCGGGAAAACCTGTAACCTCCGGTAGCCGATAATTCAGCGATCATGGTCGGATTATTGTCGGTCATGGTATATCCGAATGCGACTCCGGGCTGAAAATAAAAGCTTTTACCGGGAATCAGCGAGTCCTGTTTCTGGGAAAAAGAGAACCAGGGAAACAGGCAAAGAATCAAGATAATTATCTTCCTTTTCATAAAACTAAACAACTAATTGGAGCATGCAAAAGGTATAGAATTCGGGTCCGGCATCCTTGTGATCCTTACCCGGAATATCATGTTTGGTCACGTTGCAGCCTGCTGCTTTAAAGGCCTGATAGGCACTTTCAGTGTTTTCATAGGGAACGATGGTGTCTTTGGTTGCATGAAGAAGGGTGATCTTGGCTTTTGGAGTCCAATCGGTTATTTTGCCATACACGATCAAACTATTATTTCGTAAAGAACCCCTGAACTTTTTCGTGTTGGGGTTCGTCGTGTCAAAAGCCTGCGGCGCCATGATCCTGGTTAATTTTGTTTCGCCCATCATGGCCGATATCTGGTCGGTTGTATAATTTTTTGAAAGGATCCAGTCCGGGTAATGGGAAAGTAACGGCTCAGCAAACATCTGGGGAAGGTCAAGATTAAGGCTGTCGCCATAATTCAGACCAAGAACCAGCAATGGGATTGTCACCGGCTGACTGCTATAATCCTTCGTAACAAAGGTGTCATAGGATTTGATCAAGTCGTATGCACCTCCTCCCGCGAATACCTGGTCGATGACAAATGCGCCGGTGTATGCCGGGTTGGTCTCAACAAACTTCAGAAAACACAATGAAGCCTGACCTCCTTGTGAATAACCCATTACGGTAATATGATGGGAAATCTTTTTACTGATGGAGGCAAAATACTCTTTTGCCGCAAGTAGCATGTCGGCACAAACCTGCCCGGTTGAAAGAACATCGTAGTAAGGATGTACTTTGTCTTTGGATGCACCATATCCGATGTAATCAGGAGCAACCACCACATAACCGAACAATGAAAAAAGACCTTCCGTCACCCCCATTTTTTCTGAAGGTACTTCGTTGTTGGCACCGTAGGTGTAATGAACGCCAAGAATGGTTCCCATGTTGATAAAGTCCGCATCGGCCACCGGGTAAAAAATCGCGCCGGACGCAAGGATGGGATTTCCGGAAGGATCTATGGTTTTATAGATGATTGATACAATTTTCACCCTTTTATTGGGTAAAGCCTTGTAGAGGGTTGAGTTGGGATCCTGTTTCAATCGTGTGGCAAGTGCATATTTATCAATCACCTCTTCTTTAGCGACTCGTTCAAAGAACATGAACTCGGATAACGGCTCTTTTTTGCACGAAAAGATCAGTAAAACCAATAGGATACTGAGTAATGTCTTTTTCATCGTGATAAAGGATTATGAGTATAATATTAAAATAGTATCCCTACAGAAAGTTCAAGACCCATTTGCCGGAGGCTTTCATAGTCATCTGTGTTTATTTTATTCAGGTTCCAGCGGTACCGGCCTTCCACTTCGAATTTCCAGAGATCAAAACCCATTCCCGCGCTGAGTCCGTAATAAAATTTCCGGATTGAATTTTCCGGGAGTGAATTTTCAGCATCCAACAGGTCGAAAAACTCACCAACATTGTTATAAATATACGAAATATAGATATTTCCAAGCAGATATGGGCGGAATATCTTGCTAAGCCTCAGGCCTGCCCTTACATTCACCGGGATGTCGATAGTTTGAATGTTTGCAGAAAAATCGGTAACGTAAATAAAGTCAACAAGGGTATAAGATTGCGTTACGATAACCTCGGGTGCGATTGAATAATTAAAAAAGCTCCCTTTGGTGTATTCCGCAATAATTCCGAGTGTCCATCCGGGCTTGGCATCAAAATCGGAATAATATCCTTTACCGTAATTTTCAAGGTGAATGTAATTCACTCCGCCTTTTACGCCAAAACGCCAGGGTCTTTTCTGGGAGTAGACCACGGAGATCAGAATGGTAAGGAGAAACAGTAGAATTATCTTTTTCATATGGTTGAAGAATAACGTTTCTTATCAGTATCGCTATGTTTCAGTTCGTGGAATTGACGGCATTCTAATTCATTTCAAATATTCAAACAGGAATGGTAAACATAAAGGTGGATCCTTTCTCCATATTCGATTCCACCCAGATCTTTCCTCCGTGCAATTCTACTATTTTTTTGCAATGTGCCAGACCAATGCCGCTTCCCTCATAATCACTGCGTTTATGCAATCGGCGGAAAATGATGAAAACATTCTCCGTGTTCTTTTTATCAATTCCAATCCCATTATCCGCTACACTAAAAACCCATTCCTTTTCGTGACTTTCTGACGAAATTACTATTTCCGGACTGACTTCCCTGTCACGGAACTTAATTGCATTGGTAATCAGGTTTTGGAACAAGAGTCTCAATTCGGTTGCATAGGCAGTAATTTGGGGGAGTTTCTGCACGGTTATCTGTGCATTACTGGCATTAATTGAATTGTTCAAATCAGAGATAACTTCAGCAACAATTTTATTGCAGTCAACCTCCGTCATAATCCGATTTTTGCCCAATGCCGAATACTCGAGAATTCCCTCAACAAGCTCATTCATCCGAAGTGCCGAATTCGAAATAAACGAGATATACATATCCCCTGTTTCATCCAGCTTATGATCATAGTCTTCCTGCAAAAGTTTGGAATAGCTCACAAGTGTGCGCAATGGCTCCTTGAGATCATGGGAGGCGATGTAAGTAAGCTGTTCGATTTCGTTGATCCGAAAACCAAGCTCTTTATTTAAGGTTTCGAGTTGTATGGTGCGCTCTGCAATTCGTTCTTCAAGGGTCTGATTCAGTTTGCGGATTTCGTTCTCTGCAAGCTTACGCCCGGAGATGTCAATAACAAAAACAGAAACACCCACGATAACGTCATCGGAATTTTTTATCGAGCTGTAATAATTCTCATAAAACGTTCTGTGCAGGTTATCGTCTCCATATTCCTCTGTTAAAACAAAATACTCGCCTTGTAAAGCCCTGTCAAAGTTGTACTTCGCTTTTTGCCGGTCAACAGGATTTGAAATGACCTCCAGCATATTCATTCCAATCTGAATTTCGACCCCGAAAATCTTTTTGATGGTTTTCCTGTGAAATTTGGTAAATGCGGTATAACAATAACTTTTATCCAGGGCAAAAATGATGATATCTGTCGGGCTTTCCAAAATTGAACGATGAAACATGAAATCATTGCGGTATTTTTCCTCACTCTTTCGAAGTGCCTCCTCTGCACGTTTTCGGTTGTTATTTACCAGTATCTGGGATACGATGGACGCTATGGTACTTGCAAATGACTCCTCATCAGAATACCAGGTACGCTTTTCACCGATGTGCTCAAAACAGACCACTCCCTTCAACACACCATCAATATAAATACCGGCATCGAGCATAGAATTTATTCCAACAATTGTAAGATAACCTTCGGTAAACTCACTGGTACGCGGATCATTTTGTGCATCATCGGCATTTATCCTGCTCTCAAGATGGAGGGCTTGAAAATAGCGCGGATAGTCAGTATAATTGAGTATTGCGCCTGAACTGTGTTTGTTTGAATGTTTTTCAAAAAGCGAGGCACATCGCATAAAGGTTTTATCGTCGGAAAACAACCAGATGCTGGCACGATCTACCTGGAGTGCCTCGGCGATTTTCTCCGTAAGTTTTTGGAAAGAACCCGAAGTGTTGCCTGACGAAATCACCTCGTCTTCAACAATCCTGGCGATTGCATAGCCTTGTTTACGGGCACGTTCCTTACTTTGGAAAAACACCTTTTCTGCCTGCTTGCGTTCGGTAATGTCTTCGATGATGCCCACACCACCACGAACACTGCCGCTTCCAACATTCATCGGCGCAAAAAGAGCCCGCAACGGTGTTATTTTTTTCGCGGTAAACGAATGGTAAATGTCTTCATATAAACCGGTATCACCGTCGAGAGCCTGACGAACAGCTTGAACAAGATTTTCATCGGGCAGTTTGAGCATATTGAGTCCGATCAGCGCATTGCGGGAAGAGCCGATAATTTGCACGAAGTTGTCGTTGCATGCCAAAATAACACCATTTTCATCAAAGGATAGAAGCCCCACGGGTGTATGCTCAAAAATCAGACGATATTTTTCTTCGTTTTCGTGCAGAGTCTCCTCCACCTGTTTTCGCACGATGATTTCCTGTTTAAGTGATCTGTTTTTGGCTTTGAAGCTGAATAAAAAAAAGAAAGCAAGCAGAAACAGAACGATTAACATGCTTGATTGAATTACTTCAAACAACTGGGAATTAATCCATGATTTTGCATCAAAATCCATGGCAAACACCGCGATAACTATCCCTGTCGCTTCATCTTTTATGGGAATGAGCACACTTTTCCAGGTTCCCCATCTGTCGGTGAGAGGGGCTGTAATCATCACTTTTCCGTCTTTTACAGGCTGATAGTAAGCTAAACCGGCTTCAGTATACTCTTGTCCGGGTGGTGAACAATCTTTTGAATCATCCGGTTCTGAATCTGCAAAAAAGTATAATTTACCATTTCGTTCAGTGTAAATGTATGCGAATCTTGCTTTGGTATTGACCTGAATTATTGCTTTCAAGGTGTTTTTGATCACCCGATACTGTGGCTTATCTATATCGTCCGGCTTTGCATTAAGTACTTTTAACTCCTCTTTTGGCAGTGTTGCTTCAATGGATCGGGCAAGTTGCAATATATTTTCAGATTGTTCTTTTTCGATTCTACTCCAGGTATAACGAATATATAATGCGCCAATAATTACAATGACCAAAAGCAGTAATGAATGCTGAACTGTTTTTTTTATCATGGACTTCAACAACAAAAACTCATTAATCATGAAAGGCGCTCGATTCTGACTCTGTGTGTTTTGACCTTTTCATGAAGGATATTGAAAAACCGGTTTCTTTCTTTGGCGGAAGTACCGCTGATCATGGTCGATTTTTTCATCAGATTTCGCAATGAATGATCAATCTGGTCACAAAAAACCGGGTTTGTGGTAATCAACTGGCTGATGACATTGTAGGTGTTGTAGGAGGTTTTGTGTCCATCCATGGTTACCAGAATGGTGTTGTCGCTCACCAGCACCTCGTTGTTAAAAAGTTTATAACTGTTCTCAATCCCTTCGCAGTTACCTCCATGCCTGAATTGGGAACCACACTCCGCTTGCATTTGCACATGGTCAAGCCAGGAGTCAAGGGTGTCGTACAACTTGAATACATCTTCATTACGGGCGAAAAATCCGGAAATAAAACAATATTCTATTTGCCGGAGCACACTTGAAATGGTCTCTTCGCTCCAGATTTCGGTTGTTGGAATTTTGATGTAATGTGAAAGTAACTGTTGCCCGGTTTCATATAATCCATCAGGCGCTTCAAGCGTCAACTTTTTATTTTCATAGCCACTTGCAGGGATCAGGGCCTTGTTCCAGAAATAGATTTTAAAAGCAGCAATTTCAGGGAATTCGAAATAATAGAAAACCGGAATATCCTTGGCCGCGTAAATGATTTCCCGCTCTTTGGCCGCGTGAATTTGTTTGATTGCAGCCAGGAGTGATTGCAGCCAGTTTTCTATGTTGAAGCCGTTTTCACCAATGGCCAAAGAGTTAAAAATAACATGGTTGCTTTTGAGGTTGAACAGGGCATCAACCGAAATTCGGTAATGAAGGCAGATTGTTTTCAACTCCTCCAGCGAGAGTTCCTTTTCTCCCCTGATTCTTCGGTAAGCACTGTCGTAGCTGATGTTCAGAAGTTCAGAAAGTTCGTGAACAAAAGATGTGTTATTGGGCAGCCTGTCTTTGACCGACTGAAAAAGAATCTCCTGGATTGAAGGTTGTGGTTCCATCTTCAATTGTTTTTCGGATGGGGTAAATATGGTTTGGCCCCCTATTGTTAGGACTCATTTAGTAACGGGTTAACAAATATAGAC
>DYQT01000254.1 GCA_020719165.1 Draconibacterium orientale
TGCCATTTAACGACTTAATCAAACCAACTTGACCGAAAGGGATAAGCAGTTAAAAGATAATGTAAAGCGATGAAAATCATACATATGGCAAACACCTACACACAAATATATATACAGGCTGTTTTTACCGTTCAAAATAAATTATCATTGATCAGGCCGGAATGGCAGGAGGAATTATATAAATACATTACCGGAATTGTCCAGAATAACAGGCATAAAATGATTGCCATAAACGGCATGCCCGATCATTTGCATTTGTTCATCGGGATGAAACCCAATCAGTCATTATCCGATCTGATGCAGGATGTAAAAGGTGACTCTTCAAAATGGATACATGAGAAAGGGTTTGTAAAAGGACGATTTGAATGGCAGGCAGGATTTGGAGGGTTTTCCTATTCAATTTCCCAGATAGATACAGTTGTAAAATATATCAACAATCAGGCGAAACATCATAAAATCAAAACATTCGCTGAGGAATATTTGGAATTCCTGAAAAAATTTCAGGTTCCATTCGATGAACGTTATATTTTTAAACCCATTGAATATTAATATTTTGTCCCTAAAGGGACAATTGATTCATTGGTTTGATTCCATTTTCTATAAACATTGCATCCCTGACGGGATGAATAAACGGGATTTGGCGACGTTTGTTTCTATAAACATTGTATCCCTGACGGGATAAATGAACGGGATTTGGTGGCATTTGTTTCTATAAACATTGCTTCCCTGACGGGATAAATGAACGGGATTTGGTGGCATTTGTTTATATAAACATTGCATCCCTGTCGGGATAAATAAACGGGATTTGGTGGCATTTGTTTCTATAAACATTGCATCCCTGACGGGATAAATGAACGGGATTTGGTGGCATTTGTTTCTATAAATATTGCATCCCTGACGGGATGAATAAACGGGATTTGGCGACGTTTGTTTCTATAAATATTGCATCCCTGACGGGATAAATGAACGGGATTTGGTGGCCTTTATTTCTATAAACATTGCATCCCTGACGGGATAAATGAACGGGATTTGGTGGCCTTTGTTTCTATAAACATTGCATCCCTGACGGGATAAATGAACAGGATTTGGTGGCATTTGTTTCTATAAACATTGCATCCTTGACGGGATGAAAATCAAAATGAACAAACAGGAGAGATTTTGTGCCTTTAGGCACAAAATGTTTATAGAAAGGATGGAACACCCGGAGGCATTTGTGCCTTTAGGCACAACATGTTTGTAGGAACAACGACAAGTAAACATATGGCAAACACCTGCACCCAAAATTACATATAGGCGGTTTTTCCCGTTCAAAACGAATTATCAATGATCAGACCGGAATGGCAGGCAAAAAGATACAGAAGGTCGTGAAAAATATTATGACAAGAAAACATCAAATTAAAGACAACGTACTGTAAACAATGAAAGTAACATTTCTTGGCACCGGAACATCACAGGGTGTTCCGGTTATCGCCTGCAATTGTGCTGTTTGTAAATCTGAAGATTCACACGACAAACGATTGCGCTCCTCCATCTCCATCGAGCACGATGGAATGAGAATCATCATAGATTGCGGACCCGATTTCAGACAGCAAATGCTGCGGGAAGAGATACGGTTCATTGATGCGATCCTGATAACACACGGACATAAAGACCATCTCGGCGGCCTCGATGATGTAAGGGCATTCAATTACATCAATCGCCAGCCGGCTCACGTTTATGCCGACATCAAGGTGCAGCGGATCATAAAAAGAGAATTTTCGTATGCTTTTAAAAAGAATCCCTACCCGGGAGTGCCCGAAATCATGTTGCATACCCTTACAAACAAACCCTTTATCATCGGCCTGCAGAAAATAATGCCTGTAAAGGTTTTGCATTTTAGCAACGATCAGTATATTTTCGGCTTCCGGATGAATGACTTTACGTACATCACGGATGCTGTAAGCATTTCAGAGAAAGAAAAAGATAAAATCCGGGGGTCGAAAATAGTTGTCTTAAATGCCCTCCGAAAACAAAAACATTACTCCCATTTTAACCTTGAAGAGGCGCTGGCCCTGATGGATGAATTAAAACCGGAGCAAGGTTACCTCACGCATATAAGTCACCAGATGGGGAGCTATGCCGCAGTTCAGGCTGAATTACCTCCCCATGTAAAATTGGCTTACGATGGACTCACCCTGACTTTCTGACTTTTTTGAGGGTTAAAAGGTTCATTGGATTGCTTCCAAGTCCGCTGATATTTTTCTGAACAAACCGTAACACCTGGTCATAATAAAGTATTACAACAGGCGCTTCTTCCATCATGATTTTTTCCATCTGCCGGTAATACCTGAATCTGATTGAATCATTTGTTGTTACAAGTGCATCATTATACAACTGGTCAAATTCAGGATCCGAAAAATGGGTATAATTCGGTCCTCCGGGACAAAAATTTTTCGAATAGAACATGGCCAGGTAGTTCTCTGCATCGGGATAGTCGGCAATCCATGAGGCCCGGAAAAATGGCAATTTCGCCTCCGACTTCATCTCTTTTACGGCTGCAGGAGGGCTGACTTCAATTTTCAGATCGATGCCAATTCCAGAAACCTGATGCTGGATATACTTGCAAATATCAAGATAATCAGAGGTTGATGTAAGTGTTATCGGGGCCAAACCAATTCCTTCAGGATGACCTGCTTCGGCAAGCAACCGCCTTGCTTTTTCAGGATTGTAGTCGTAAAACACCGTGTTTGAATCAAATGAGGGCAATCCTTTCGGCGTAATTCCCTGACAACCCGGAATGCCGATATTGTTACGCAGATACCTGATCATTTTTTTTCTGTCGAATGCATGGTTGATAGCCTTCCTGATAGCCTTACCGGGAATTTTATCTTTCATTTCACGATTGGTGGCATCAACCATAAAACCCAGATACTCTGTATTCAGATAGGGTTGGGTGATCAGATTAATTCGGGATGCATATTTGGGCTGGAGTTTACCCTCGCGGGTAAGCAGTTCATCTTTGTAAGTTGGATCAATTCCCGACATCAGGTCGAGGTTGCCCTTGACAAATTCGAGGAATGCCGTTTGTTTATCCGGCACAAAAGTAACCGCCACGGCATCGAGAAATGGTAATTTCTGCCCGTTTTCCTTTTCAAAATAGGAATTATTTTTTAGAAGCACAAGTTTCACCCCTTCCAGCCACATTTTAAAACTGAAAGGCCCTGTACCAACAGGGTTTCTCCGGAATTCTTTGCCATAAAATGCAATTGCCTCTGCAGGGATTACCGAACAATATTGCATGCTTAATAATCGGAGAAAAGGCGGGAAGGGTCTTTCCAGATGAATACAAAAAGTGGAATCATCCCTTGCTTCAAATGCTGCAATTCCATTTGTTCGTTTGATGTTGTTGAACAGCCAGGCGCCGGGTGATGCCACCCGAGGATCGATGATGCGGTTAAACGAAAACACAAAATCGCCGGCAACCACCCGTCGGCCCCTTCCTCCGGGAAACGCCGGACTATCATGAAAAAACACATCATTCCTCAGGTGAAACACATAGTGGGTGCCAGACTCTGAAACGCTCCATGATTTCGCGATACAGGGGAGTATTTCCATCTGATCGTTTAGTTGGATCAGACCGTTAAAGAGTTGATTTGCTGCCCATATGATGGTTAGGTCGCGGGCAAAGGCAGGATCGAGAGTTGAGATATTGGCTGCTTCGTTATAACGAAACACAGTTTTCCCTTTCTGCTCATCAAAATTCGAGCAGGAGCTAAGCAGGGCGATTAACGCCCAAAAAAACAGGTTTACTTTATTCATATGGTCATCGCAAAAATATCAGAAAAAAACCATTAATTTTGTTATTTCTTTCACCAACCAAATCTAAATCTCATGAAACTTCGCTTCTCTTTGATTATGCTCTGTTTTTCGTTGTATCTGCTTTCCAATGCTCAGGATTTTTCGGGCATGAAAGGGTCTGAATACTGTGCCATGAAAAAATCGGGATCAAAAAACCTGAAATTGCAGCCTATGAATGCAAATTCGGGTCCGAAACACTCCTTTGATGTGGTAAAATACACCCTGGATCTGGATCTTTACAACTGCTATTCCTCACCCTATCCCAAGAGTTTCACGGGTTCGGCCATCATCAGCTTCAAGGTTGACTCCACCCTGAATTCAATTAAGCTGAATGCCGCGAATTTTTCGCTCATTATTGATTCTGTCAAGCTTTCCGGCGTTTCTTTTACACATGTCAATAACATACTCACTATTCAGCTTAACCGTTCTTACAATGCAGGCGAGTCAACAAGTGTGAAAATTTATTATCAGCATAAAAATGTTCACGACAATGCTTTTTATGTGAACTCCGGAACAGTTTTTACCGATTGCGAACCCGAAGGAGCCCGCAAATGGTTTCCATGCTGGGACCAGCCATCGGATAAGGCTTTATTTGAGCTCACCGCCAAGGTTAAGGCCAATGTCA
>DYQT01000255.1 GCA_020719165.1 Draconibacterium orientale
TGATTTGCCATGTATTGCTTCACATCCAAATAGATAGCATGGTCGTTGGGCTCGATCGCGAAGATCGAATCATCCAGCGAAACCATCGTGGATGTCGCTGTTCCTTTTATATTATATACTGCTACTTCCATCGCTCAATCTTTACATATGAACCATTGTGTCCCGGTACTGCTCCCTTAACTAAAATAAGGTTCTTCTCGAGGATAATTTTTAACACCTGCAGGTTAACCACTTTCACTTTGTCTCCACCCATACGACCGGCCATGCGAAGTCCTTTCATAACCCTGGAGGGCCACGAAGAGGCACCTACCGAACCGGGAGCCCGGAGACGGTTATGCTGTCCATGCGTTGCTTCACCTACACCTGCAAAGTGATGGCGTTTGACAACGCCTTGAAATCCTTTGCCTTTGGATACACCCACCACATCGATATACTCTCCCTCGAGAAAAATATCCACTTGAAGCACATCGCCAAACTGTTTCTGGTGATCGGCCTCGAAACGGGTAAATTCTGCAACTACCTTTTTCGGAGTGATCCCGGCTTTGGCAAAGTGACCCATTTCAGCTTTGGTTGTATGCTTTTCTTTCTTTTCATCGAAAGCAAGCTGGATGGCTTCGTATCCGTCTTTTTCTTTTAACCGGACCTGTGTGACCACACAAGGGCCAGCCTCGATCACGGTGCAAGGGATATTTCTTCCATTTGCATCGTAAATACTGGTCATTCCGATTTTTTTACCAATTAATCCAGACATCTCTTACGTTTCTTACGTTTTTAACTTTACTTCTCTAATTACAATCAAACCTTGATTTCTACTTCTACTCCACTCGGAAGTTCAAGCTTCATCAGCGCATCAATGGTCTTCGAGGTAGTACTGTAAATATCGAGCAACCGCTTGTATGTGCAAAGCTGAAACTGTTCCCGTGATTTCTTGTTCACGAAGGTCGAACGCAGCACCGTGAAGATCTTTTTGTCCGTTGGCAAAGGAATCGGTCCACTGACTACAGCGCCCGTAGCCTTGACGGTTTTTACGATCTTTTCGGCTGATTTATCAACCAGGTTGTAATCGTAAGACTTCAGTTTAATTCTAATTCTCTGGCTCATATAAAAATTTAATATGCGGGAACATATCCCCTGATTTTATATAATACTTCGTCCTGAATCTCTTTTGGCGTTATATCATATTTTGAAAACTCCAGCATTTCCGTGGCTCTGCCGGAAGAAAGACTGCGCAAAGTAGTGACATACCCAAACATCTCAGCCAATGGTACCCGACCCCGAATCACCTGGTTTCCAATGCGTGACTCAACCTCTTCGACTTGTCCGCGGCGTTTGGTTATATCTCCTGTTACCTCACCCATATACTCACTGGGTGTAATAATTTCAAATTTCATGATAGGTTCCATGATCACGACCTTCGCCTTTTTACTGGCTTCCCTGAATGCAAAACCCGCAGCAACCTGGAAAGAGAGTGCATCGGAATCAACACTGTGATAGGAACCATCAATGAGCCTGACTTTGACACTTTCCATTGGAAAGCCAACGATCGGACCATTGGTCATGGCTGCTTTCAAACCTTTTTCAATAGCCGGTATAAATTCGCGTGGAATATTACCGCCTTTGATCTCATTAATAAATTGCAAACCTTTAAATCCTGCATCAGCCGGTCCGACTTCGATCACGAGATCGGCAAAACGACCTCTGCCACCGGTTTGCTTTTTATATACCTCATGGTGCATCACCGTATTGATGATCGCCTCTTTGTAGGCTACCTGCGGATTGCCCCGGTTAACTTCAATGTTAAACTCGCGACGCATACGGTCGGCGATGATGTCAAGATGTAATTCACCCATTCCGCTGATCAGGGTCTGTCCGGTTTCATTATCAACACGAACCTGGAAAGTAGGATCTTCTTCAGCAAGCTTTTGCAAGGCAATGGCAAGCTTTTCAAGATCATCCTGTGTTTTTGGTTCAACAGCCATATTAATCACAGGCTCCGGGAAAACCATGGTTTCCAGAACCAACGGATGTTTGAGATCACACAGGGTATCACCAGTACGGATATCTTTGAATCCGACTGCTGCAGCAATTTCTCCAGCTTCAACATGTTTCAGCGGATTCTGCTTGTTGGCATGCATCAGCATGATCCGAAGCAAACGCTCTTTTTTATCAGTACGGGTATTCAATACTACCTCGCCCGCCTCTAATTGCCCGGAATAAACACGAAAAAATGCTATACGGCCAACAAATGGATCGGTGGCAATTTTAAAAGCATAAGCAGTAAACGGTTCATTCGGATCAGGGTGACGAACCTCTTCTTTTTCGGTAAAAGGATTCATGCCAATAACCGCCGGCATGTCGTATGGGGAAGGTAAAAATTTAATCACAGCGTCAATCAAAAGTTGAACGCCCTTATTTTTAAACGAGGAACCGCAGATCACCGGGGTGATTTTTCCTGCTATGGTAGCTTTGCGGATCTCGGCAATAATTTCATCTTCGGTAATAGAATTGGGGTCTTCCATGAATTTATGCAGAAGTTCATCACTCTCTTCTGCAACACCTTCAATTAACTTCAACCGGAATTCATGAACCATCTCTTTCATGTCGTGGGACATCGGAACTTCAAAATATTCACGTCCCAGTGATGCCTCATCCCAACCAAAAGCCTTATTGGTGATCAGATCTACGATTCCTGCAAATTCTTCTTCAGCCCCAATCGGCAGTTGAATAATGACCGGATTGGCGCCAAGTTTCTCCCGAATCTGATCAACAACATGTGAAAAGTCGGCCCCTGTACGATCCATCTTATTGATGTAGCTGATACGGGGTACGTTATATTTATTGGCCTGTCTCCAAACAGTTTCTGACTGGGGTTCAACACCGCCAACAGCACAGAAAATAGCAACAGCCCCATCAAGCACGCGCAAAGAACGCTCTACCTCTACTGTAAAATCTACATGTCCGGGGGTGTCAATCAGATTTATGCGGAAGTTATCATTCCGGTAATTCCAATAAACTGTTGTGGCTGCGGAAGTTATGGTGATCCCACGCTCCTGTTCCTGAATCATCCAGTCCATGGTGGCTGTACCGTCATGAACTTCACCTAACTTGTAATTGCTACCGGTATAATACAAGACACGCTCAGTCGTCGTGGTTTTACCCGCGTCGATGTGCGCCATGATGCCAATGTTTCTTGTATTTTCGAGTTTACCGGTCATCGTATTGTTAAAAACGGAAATGGGAGAAAGCTTTGTTAGCCTCGGCCATCCTGTGAGTATCTTCTTTACGTTTGTAAGCGGCTCCCTCTTCCTTATATGCTGCCATGATTTCAGCTGCCAGTTTCTGACCAAAGCTTTTTTCATGTCTCCTGCGTGCATAATTCACCAGCGATTTCATGCCGATTGAACTTTTACGACCAGGACGGATTTCAGAGGGAATCTGGAAAGTTGCTCCACCAATACGCCGGCTCCTCACCTCTACAGACGGAGTGACATTGGCTAAGGCTTTCTTGAATACTTCAAGACCATCTTCCTTTGTCTTTTCTGAGACAGTGTCGATGGCCTCATAAAAGACTTCATAAGCAATGTTTTTCTTTCCAGCCATCATGACATTGTTCACAAATTTTGTGACCAGGGTATCACTGAACCTTGGATCGGGAAGGATGGGTCTTTTTTTTGGTTTTGACTTTCTCATGGTCTTTGTTTTGTTGAGGCGCATTGCAATACACCTCTATCATTTTGATACGTCTTTGCGATTACTATTTCTTTTCTTTTGGGCGCTTGGCACCATATTTACTCCTGCGCTGTTTGCGGCCTTCAACACCTGAAGTATCAAGGGCTCCACGGATGATGTGATAACGAACACCGGGAAGATCTTTAACACGACCGCCACGGATCATTACGATGGAGTGTTCCTGCAGGTTATGGCCTTCACCGGGAATGTAGGCATTCACCTCTTTCCCGTTGGTAAGACGAACCCTGGCTACCTTGCGCATGGCCGAATTTGGCTTTTTAGGCGTCGTGGTATAAACACGTACGCAAACACCACGGCGTTGCGGACAGGAATCCAAAGCAGGAGACTTACTTTTATCTACTAATTTTTTTCTTCCTTTACGAACCAGTTGCGAAATCGTAGGCATATCAATGGTTTTATTAGCTTTTTAACATATTTTCCCTGAAACGGGAGTGCAAAAGTACAAATTAATTTTACACTACCAACTTTCTTTGATACTTTATTTACTAACCTCGGGTTTAAACCCGAGGTTAGACGGGGTGTTATCCCTGAACTATGAGCTGGAAATAATAAGGAAGGCAATGAATTTCGCGAGACTTTCTACCGCAATCATCGGTTTGGTTGCGATTGAAACCTATAGTTGTCTCACTTTATCAGGTTTCCTTGCCGTTTCCGGC
>DYQT01000256.1 GCA_020719165.1 Draconibacterium orientale
GTGGCTCAAATTATAATAGGAATCCTGCAATGAGGTCTGAAGGGCAATCGGGCCAAGTGCGGAACCACCGATGCCGATATGAACATAATTCTCAAACCGGCTCTTAACGACACCGGCATAATTGAGAATATCAGCTAATCCAGCGGTATCATTTGGTAGCTGATAAAATCCCAGGCTGCCGTTTTCAGCTTTTTGTCTTAAAGCCTTTAAAATTTCAGTTCCGGCGGGAATAAGTTGTTCGAAATTAGCACTGCTTAATCCGTGCTCAGCTCCGATATTCTCAGCCATGACATTGGAATAATCAAATCGTATCGCCATAAAAACTCCCTGTAATTTTAGCGGGCAGCCAATTTAGTTGGATAAATAAAAATGCCCAAAAGAAAAATCTCCGGGCATTTATAAAGATGTGGATAAAGAGATGATCTGCCTATTGAATTTCCATATCCCGGGCTTTGTTCTTTTTGACCCCGATCTCGGTGAAGGCAAGTTCGGTATTGTCTTTAACATCAATTTTGATAATACTACCTTCGGAAAAGGTACCTTTCAGCAGTTCATCGGCAATTGGATCTTCAACCAGTTTTTGAATCGCTCGTTTCAACGGCCGGGCACCGTACTGCGGATCAAATCCCTGCTCGGCGATCATCTTTTTTGCCCCGTCAGAAAGTTCAAAACGGATATCCTGATGCTTCAGTTTTTTTGAAACATCCTGCAAAGCCAGATCGACAATATTTTTGGCATGATCTGTGGTCAAGGGATGGAAGAAAACAAAATCATCAACCCGGTTCAGAAATTCCGGATTAAATGCACGCCGCAGTTCTTCGTTGATTTTAGATTTAATATTTGTAAAAGAATCGTCGGAAACGGCATCGGCGAAACCGTATTTTGAAGTATTTTTCAACTGCCTGACCCCGATATTCGAGGTCATAATCAAGACCGTGTTTTTAAAATCCACACGATGACCGAGTGAATCAGTCAGGTGGCCTTCATCCATCACCTGTAAAAGAATGTTGAAAATATCAGGGTGCGCTTTTTCGACCTCATCCAGCAAAATTACGCAATATGGCCGCCGGCGGATTTTTTCGGTTAGGATACCACCCTCTTCATAACCAACATACCCGGGGGGAGAACCAACCAGGCGGGAAACATTGAATTTTTCCATGTACTCACTCATATCAATTCGGACGAGGGCATCGGGACTTTCAAACAGGAATTCCGCTAATTTTTTTGCCAGATAGGTTTTCCCGACGCCAGTCTGTCCCAGAAAAAGAAATGAGCCGATTGGCCGTTCCGGATCTTTCAGCCCCGCTCTGGCCCGGCGAATCGCTTTGGTGATAGTTTTTACGGCCTCATTCTGCCCGATAACAGATTTTTGTAATTCTGAGGCCATGTTGAGCAATTTTTGTGACTCTTCAATCGCAATCCGCTGGGTAGGAATACCGGTCATCATGGCTACGACCGCGCTGATGTCATTTTCGGTGACGGCGGCAATTCGGTTTTCTTCGGACTCTTCCCAATTGTATCGGGCAATTTCCAACCGCTCGGTCAAATTCCGTTCCATGTCCCGAAGTTTTGCGGCTCTTTCGAAATCCTGCAATTTTGCCAGTGATTCCTTCTGAATCCGGATATCTTCAATTTCTTTTTCCAGATCCACAATCTCTTTAGGTACAACAATATTATTCAGGTGAACCCTCGAACCGGCCTCATCAAGAACATCAATGGCCTTATCCGGGAAATTCTTATCGGTAATATATCTTTCCGCAAAACGGATGATTGATTCGATGGTGCCTTCTTCATAGTGTACGTGATGATGGCTTTCGTAGCGGTCTTTTATATTTTTGAGAATTTCCAGAGTCTCCTGTGGGCTGGTTGGCTCTACGATTACTTTCTGGAAACGTCTTTCCAGTGCCCCATCTTTCTCGATATGCATGCGGTATTCATCAAGAGTTGTTGCACCGATACATTGCAATTCCCCTCGGGCCAGGGCTGGTTTAAACATATTTGAAGCATCGAGTGAGCCGGATGCACCCCCAGCACCGACAATGGTATGAAGTTCATCGATAAACAGGATAACGTCCTCTGCTTTTTCAAGCTCAGTCATGATGGCCTTCATCCGTTCTTCGAACTGCCCCCGGTATTTTGTTCCGGCAACAATAGAACCCATATCCAGCGCAACCACCCGCTTGTTATGCAATACCCGGGATACTTTTTTCTGAACGATCCTCAAGGCCAGGCCCTCGGCGATGGCTGTTTTCCCGACGCCTGGCTCACCAATCAGAACCGGATTGTTTTTCTTGCGCCGTGATAAAACCTGGGCTACCCGTTGAATTTCTTTCTCGCGTCCGATGATCGGATCAAGTTTGCCCTCGGTAGCCAGTTGGGTCAGGTCACGGCCGAAATGATCCAGTGCCGGTGTTTTGGTTTTCTTGGGAACTTCCCGGGTCCGGGGTTGGGTAGGTTTGCCGGCCAGAATATTTTCAAGCTCAGTGTAACAATTCACATAGTCGATGTTGAAAGTAAGTAGAATCTGTGCCGCGAGGCTATCCTTCTCTTTTAAAATTGCCAGCAGAAGATGTTCTGTGCCGATAACATCATTTTTAAAATTCTTTGCTTCGAGATAGGTCATTTTTAAGGCTTTTTCAGCCCGCTTGGAAAGCGGCAGATTGCCAATGGTCATAGTTCCGCCGGAAGGGGCTGTGGAATCTTCTATGGCTTTTTTAATCTTATTCAGTTCGCCGC
Organism: Draconibacterium orientale; assembly: GCA_020719165.1. GTDB lineage: Bacteria > Bacteroidota > Bacteroidia > Bacteroidales > FEN-979 > CAIVAT01. Next base: position 2,737 of record DYQT01000256.1, read on the forward strand.
CAAGATTCAGAATTATTTTTATGGCGATTCCCTCGGCTTCCTTGATCACTCCAAGAAGTAGATGCTCGGTTCCTATATAGTCGTGCCCCAGACGCATGGCCTCTTCTTTTGAGAAGCGAATAACTTTCTGCACCCGGTTGGTGAAATTATTTTTCATATTCATCCTCTCAAAATAAATGACTGTTTTTTCAATTTAAACGGGAGCTTTGGGTCAATCAAGCCAAATAAAACCTAATCCACAACACCTGATCCAACGTTGGTGACTACCGAATAATTTCTTGACTTATTAATTGAATGAATGCTACTTTGCTTAGTTCCTTAACTAACAATAATGAAAACCATGCAAAGATATATATTCCTCTTTATTATGTTTATACAAGGTATCGGTTTGGCTCAAACGGCTTTGCTCATTCATTCAATTGATCTGGTCGAAGCACCAACTGCCGTAACAATGCCAAAGGGCAGTTACCATGTTTCAATCAAAACCTATGATCAGGGTGGAGTATTGAGCCAGCTTGGGGTGGCCCTCACGGATAGGTTTATGTTCGGTATTTCCTTTGGTGGTTCTTCCGTACTCGGCAGCGGGTCGGTAAACTGGAATCCTCAGGTAGGTGTTCAGCTCAAATATCAATTGAGCCGGGAGGAATTAAATTTTCCTGCACTTGCGATTGGCTATAACAGTCAGGGTGCAGGCGGATATCTTGGAGACCTCAAGCGCTACACGGAAAAATCAAAAGGTTTGTATATTGCATTAAGCAAGAGTTATTCATTATTGGGTATGTTTGCTGTCCATGCCGGGATTGGCAGGTCTTTTGAGTTGAGTGATGGTGATAGCGATCCGTCAATCTTTATCGGGGTCGAGAAAAGTATTAATTCGGAATTAACGGTGTTAAGCGAATACAATTTCGCGACGGATGACAATCGGGAAATTGTTGGAATGGGCAAGGGCTATCTGCATGCAGCGATTAAATGGAATCTGCTTGATAAATTTGATCTTGAGTTTATTGTCCGGGATATCCTGGAAAACAATGTGAAATCATCTTCGGCCAGTCGGGAACTGATGATTCGCTATTTTGAAAAATTTTAATATTTAGATTTGCATGATTAAAAACGCCCATGTATATTAAATGCTCGTTTGAAAACAAATGGTCGAAATGCCCGGGACGGGTTGAAATATAGAGTTCATTGACAAGAGGAGTTGAGGTTCAAAAGTCAAGATAATTTGAGGACCGAGCGATAAGGACAGACGAAGATTGTAGTAATAAAATACATAACAATGAAGAGTTTGATCCTGGCTCAGGACGAACGCTGGCGGCGTGCTTAACACATGCAAGTCAAGGGTTGTATTTCTTTCGGGAGATACGACACTGGCGAACGGGTGAGTAACGCGTAGGCAACCTGGCTCTGTGAACGGGATAACTTCGGGAAACCGGAGCTAATACCGTATAAAGTAATTGTTACGCATGTAGCAGCTACCAAAGGATACTGCAAGGTATCGTGCAGAGATGGGCCTGCGTTCCATTAGCTAGTTGGCAGGGTAACGGCCTACCAAGGCGACGATGGATAGCTGATCTGAGAGGGTGATCAGCCACACTGGGACTGAGATACGGCCCAGACTCCTACGGGAGGCAGCAGTGAGGAATATTGCGCAATGGAGGCAACTCTG
>DYQT01000052.1 GCA_020719165.1 Draconibacterium orientale
TTGCCCTCCTGCCCACTATGCTACAAACATTATGTGCCTATGGCACATTTGCGCAAATAAAATTTACTGGTATGATTGCGATTAATCAAATTAGGAAAATTAACTAAAGGATGTTAACCATGTTCAATATTTTTAAGAAACTATTTACTAAAACACCAAAAAGGAAATTTGCAGATTATAATACAATTTCTGGTGAAGATTTACCGGAGAATGATGAATTTCAACATGAGAACAAAAAATCCAGGTCTGGAAAATTTCCCTGGAGCAAGGGCCACTTTCAATTTGTCCAGATTGTAAGACACAGGTTGAGTTTCATTGTGAGAGTATGAACTAGACTAACCCTGCAAATAGAATTGGATAAATTTTAAATAGCGACATTTTCAAAAACATTCTGGATTAAATTTGAGTTTATACTGAAAATACCCGCGCAATCGAATATCCGGGAAAAGGTGAAGTTGAATTTGGATCAGTCAATAAAACCAGTTCGGAGGCTGCCTGCCCGTCGCAATCATACTGTGTGGCGAAAACGGAGCCCAGCACGGCCGAAGGCATTGCCGCAATCAGGGATGTCCGCGGAAAATGGCGTTTCGTTGTTCATTTCTTAAAAACTTTTATATATTTGCAACATCAGAACATTCTTTTCTAACTAAACCTCACTCGCTCTAACTCAAGGTTATGCATTTCTTGCTATTTTAAAGATTGGCCATTACCATTGTCATGCACCAGTTGAGAATCTATGAACTGCTTGTAAAAGAGATGATCAAATTGTGTTTGCATGAAACTGAAAATTACCCTTATCGTGTTTTTTACATGGATGATGTTCCAGGGAAATACACAACCATTTGTCATTCATGATGTTTTGGTCAGCAGCCAGAATGCAAGAATTTGTGATATTGAAATAGATCCCTATGGGAAAAGGATATGCTGGCAATCGCCGGATGACAACAAATTGTGGGTGTGCCACCTGGATACCCTTACCTGGGCACTTACCGTACCGGATGGCAAAGAGATACTGATCGACAGTACCTTGACACCCATCGACCGATCCTCAAACAGTGGGGAATGGGGATATGATCAAAACGGAACCTACATTGTATACAATAAGGAATACCTGAGAAAGGCCTACATCGCACTGGCTGCGGAGATAGTATCAACCTGGTCGGTCACTACACTGATGGATGCTCCACACAGGATGAACCCGCATGCAACCAAAACTCCTGCTGACACTTTTGTTGCCATCCATTACATCTCAACATTTTTCGCAAATTATATAAAATACAAATTCATTAACGAACCAACCCATGAGTATTGGGTAAACGACTTTAAAGATGCACACTGGGCTCAGGATCAACAACTGCTGACAGGGATACTTAAAAACAATCACCAGGTTGGATTGTACGACCCGGCAAATCCGACTACGCCGGTTCAGTTGACATTCCATTCCGGAACAGAATATTCCCGTCCATACCTGTGGTATGCCCCTGACCATGGAAACTCCCGGATGCTTTTCGCCATTGCAAATGGAGAAGTGATGCATGTGTTTAAGGAGACTACTCCATACAGCAATGATTTTCAAATGTATATGTCTTTTTCAAGTCCTTCTGCAAACCCGTTGTTCAACAAAATAGGCTCTCCTGAACCCTGTGTTTACGAGGGGCAGTCGTATATTACCTTCATGGTATCTTCAACAGAATGTGAAACATCCTGCTTTCCCGGCGAAATATGGATTGCCAAAATCGACAGTATCGCCCCGTTTTTCAGAATGATTTCCGATCCGGCACCGGGCATCAGAAGTGATCCGGAATCATTTGCAACACAGGATTCGCTGCTGGTTTACTATACCGAAGTGAACGACACGATAAGTTCGACGCCTCTTTACCTGCTTAAAAAATGTGACACAGGGATCGGGGTGATGGTGTCAACACGCATTGATGAGACCAGTGTGCCGGGTGATGAAAGGAAAATTCCCTTTCCAAATCCTTTCCAACATCATATTTCCATTAAAAATGCGGTTGGGAACGAACATTTCAGGTTGACCGACAAAAGCGGAAGAACAGTCTGGAGGGGAAAACACATAGAACGCAAAGATTTCTCAGAATTGGCGCCAGGCATCTATTTCCTCAAAGTAAGTTATGGTAATTCAATACAGGTGAGTGAACTGATAAAAGAATAAAAAAATCACCGGTTGATGAACTTCACCGTTCTTGAAAAGGTGCTGCTTTTGAGGGTAACAAGGTAAAGTCCTTTCGGGAACATCGAAAGATTATAGTCACGGGCAATGAGTTTCCCACCCTGGAATCCGATGTGGTCGGTCATCACAGGCTCGCCAACAATGGTGGTGATGATTATTTCCATGATTTGGTCTGAAAGTTTAACCTCCAGATGAAGCTGCCCGTCTCCGGGGTTTGGATACACAGTGAGTGTTCCCGCAGAGGAGGCCTCCTCAATTCCGGTGCAGGCAGAAAAGGAAAAACTCACCCTGGAGTCAGCAGAATCGACACACCCGTATTCATTGAGCACCTTTACCCGGTAAAATTGAACATCACTGCCAATTCCGGTCGTCATCACATCTATGGTTTGGGTGATTGCTCCATTCGACCAGTAATAATCAGAACCGGGATTCCCGGCATCAAGGGTTACCGTTTCATAAATGCATGCTGTTGTATCAGCGGGCCAGTTGAGTATCCGCGGAAGTGGCTTCACCTGCACATTTACCATACCTGTTGCTGCATTAAACCCATCGCTGATGGATAGGTAGTAATTCGTTGTTTCGTCGGGATAAACCAAGGGGTTGGCCTCCTGAGAGTTAAACCCCGGAGGAGTTGATGTCCAGGAATAGGTATAATTTCCTGAGCCACCCCCAACCATGGCATATAGTATCGACGGCTCCCTCTGGCAGATGATGGCAGGCGTTGCAATCGGGTTGCACGCCAGCGGGCTGCCGGTAACAGCAACCGCAACCTGCGACGGTTCACTCACACAACCGGTGGTATTGTCGGTGACCACGAGTGAAAATATGGTGCTCACAGTCAGATTTGTAACGGTTGGACTCATGCTGGTGGAAGAAAATCCCGGTGGATTTGAAGTCCAGTAATAACTGTAGCTTCCCGATCCGCCGGTGGCTGACCCGTTGAGGGTGACGTTGGTACCATAAGGAATGCTTGCATTCTGCCCGGCATTGGCCATGGGTTTTGGGTTGACATGAACAACTATATTCCCGGAAATAATGCTAAACCCATCGCTGATTTGAACCGTATAGGTGGTAGTTGTGACCGGAAAAACCGTAGGGGTGTGAAGGGCTGAGGTAAAACCCGGAGGGTTGGATGTCCAGGAATAGGAATAATTTCCGCTCCCGCCTGAGACCATGGCATCGAGCAGGGCCGATGATCCCACGCAGATGGTTCCCGGTGATGCTGTGGCAGTAACGCCCAGCGGCCCGCCCACCACGGTAACCAGAACATCGGAAGTACCATGACATCCGGCATTGTCGGTTACATTCAGAATGAAGTTTACCGAAGCTCCCATGTTAATTGTTACAGGTTGCGCAATGGTGGGGTTTACCAGCATGCCGGCTGGTTCCCAAAGATATGTATACGGACTTGCCCCACCCGTAACCGCGCCGTGCAGTGTGATGATGACCCCGTTTGCTATGGTGGTGTCGTTTCCTGCCGAAACGAGGGGAGCATTGATCTCAGTTAATTGAAAAGGATATCCCTCATAAACACAAATGTTGTCGCAAAGGTCGCGCACATCACCGGCGATATTCAGTGTATAATTGCCGGGGCCCAGCGGTGGCGTTACCACAAGGGTGCAACTTCTGCCGTTGGTTGCACCGGTTCCGCAGTCGGCAGAGATAACATCGGTGATGGTATGGGAGCCGGTGGGGCCGGTGAGGGTGAATTTTTCGGGATGATGGTATATGTCGGTGCATTTGACATTCTCCGAAAAACGAAAAAACAGGCTGTCGGAACCGGCACATGAAACTGTTTGTGCAATGGAGTCGATAATGGCAGGGGTTATGTCGTAAATGGAGGCCGATGATCCGCTGAAGTCGAGGGTATATCCCGATTGGTTGGTTGTTGACCAGTTGCTTACATTCAGTACATAGGTTTGTCCGGCCAGTACATTGAGATCCTTGTTGAATTTTTTACCCGAAACCCCTGGCCCGTTGCAGTTCAGGTTGTTGCCAAGAGCTGTACTGATGCCGGTAGGTCCGTTGGTACCGGTAACACCATAGGAGTTGCAACTCACCTGGAGGCTTGATGCGTTGGTGTAAATTTGATCACATCCGGCTGTGGTCATGTTGAATAGCGCCCAGTCGTAGTCGTTGGAGGCGTTGTTAGGTGTAAGGGTAAACCGCAGGATGCCGTTTGTTTGAACCGTAATGACATAGAATACATCATTTTTCTCACCATCCATGCACAGGGGACATAAACCATTGTTCCTGATTTCGGGATAAACATTGCCATGCCCGGTGTAAGAGGCCAGTGTGGAGTAAACCGGTTGGCATACCGGAATGGCGCCCAGGCAATCCTGAACGGTTGGCGATCCGGAGTAAGATTGGGCCAAAGAATATAAACTGTTTGTAACCAGTAGGAAAATCATTACCATGCTGATTGCATTTTGTATAAATTTCTTTGTTTTGAGCATGTTGATGCGGATATCTACAACAAAAGTACAAATAATTCAGCACTTCTCTTCTTTCACGATCCGGTAGCCAATTGCTGTGCAGCGTGCGGGATGTTCTGTTTTTAAATCCCTGATAGCCTGGCAAACTCCTTATGTGTTTGCATGATTCAGACACTGACAGGTCTTTCAGACGTTCAGACGCTGACAGGTCTTACAGACGCTGTCAGGTCTGGTTAGCCCATAAACCTGACAGTGTCTGTAAGACCTGTCAGTGTTTAAAACCTGTCAGTGTTTAAGACCTGTCAGTGTTTAAAACCTGTCAGTGTTTAAAACCTTAAAAAGCTACCCCGACAATAAGGATGGTTTTCAGTAAAAAGTCCCGGGCTTTTATTTTGTGTGGTGATAAATCCATCGCGAACCTTCGTAAAAGGCGCGTGGGGCCACCGCCACATGAACCGTTCCGCTTTTGGGGTAAACGGGTTCCCAGGCGGTATATTCAATGTTTGAAAGGCCGAGTTCGGTAAAGCGTTTCTTGGCGGCCGTAAAATTACCGAACGGAACACAGTCGTCATTCTGACAGTGCCAGAGCAGCATGGGCGACCTGGGGGTCCAGCCCACGAAAGAGTTGTTCTCGTACATTGTCTGATATGCCTTGCTTTCGGGATTTTGCAGCGAATCGATACATGCATCCGTAAACACCTTTTTTAAGATTTTATCCGGTGGCATAATGCCGTTTACCACCGTTTCATCATAAAATCCGGTAGTGTATTTTGGAATGTCTGTTAAATAGGGCTCTTTCAGCATCTCTTCATAAACGAAAGTTTCCGGATAAAGGGTGTTGTATCCTACCAGCATCATCGGTAAAAAATAGGGAACCGGAAAGGGTGTATCTTTCAGCATTTCAGTCAGCATGGTGCCCGACAGGTCATACGGCCCATCCATACAAACAACGCCTTTCAGCGCAACGTTTCTCGACTCGAGTTCCCTCGCGGCAGCCATGGTTACGTAACCGCCCTCGGAATAGCCATAAAGAAAGGTTTGTCCGTTCCATTTAACATATGCGTTCCAGTCGCATTTCAGGGAGTTCTGGGCTGCAATCACCATGTCGGCTGTGGCGTTGGCAAGCTTTTCGCGGATAACATACGGATGATTTTCGGTGGTGTCGGCTCCCATTCCCTGGTAATCGGGCATGATGATGATCCACCCGTACCAGATGGCCATGATATCGGCAATGGCCATTTCCGGATAATTTTTCCAGTCGCTCACAGAGGCTGTTTTCCAGTTTGAGGGAGAGTACTTTTTTAGCAATTGTGTGCCGTGGTTCACCGAGACAATGGGGGCGCTGATCTTTCCAAGGGGACTCCAGGGATATATGAGAAGTCCGGTCAGCCTGATCGGGTCTCCATTGTCGTCGATGGAGGTGTACCGTACTACTTCATGGGCGACTGGCCTGAGTTCGAGCGAACTGGGCATTTGTGCTACCGTTTCCTGATAAAAATCAGTGTAATCGTAATCCGTTGAATCGTTGGGTAGCAACATCAACTGATCCATAACCTCCTGCACCGGACGTTCGGTGCGCGACATCACCTCAAATCCCCCGGTAGCAGCGGCATCACACTCATTTTCGGGCTTCTTTTTTTTGCAGGATGAAAGTACAATTAAAATTGCCAGAAGGAACAAAAGTGTGCTTCTGTACTCAGAAAACAGCCTGCTGGCTTTCGAAATCATCGATTGGTTTTTCATGTGGGTTGAGTTTTAAAAATAGTGACAGCCTGAGAAGGCAAATGGTTGCTATTGGCAGACGATAATTTTTCGGATGATGGAAGATCCGGGAGTAATTATACGCAGGAAATAGCAACCGGGAATGAGATTTTCAATACCGACGGATGCCTTCTTTCCTCCCGTGAAGAGGGTGGTACGAAGTTTTACTCCCGTTGGATCGTAAAGTTCGAATCGGCCTTCCATTTGAGCCACACCAAATATAATGTGAATGACGTCTCTGGAGGGAACCGGGTATATAAACACGCCGTCGGCACGAATCTCCTCATTAAAACCTGCCGAATTGTCGAACCGGATGTTTTTCAAATACATGTTGTTTCCTGCTGCAGGGCTGGAAAGCAACCGGAACATTACCAACGGTTTATTTGCGACTTTAGGAACATTGATTACCACCGGCTTCCATTGCGATTCGGTCGGAATGAAATAGGTCGAATCATCCGGGGCCGATTGATAGTCAAGTTCCGATAATTGCGCCATCAATTCCCATGTAACACCGCAGTCGGTGGAGTAATCAAATTCGATCAAATCGTATCCTGTCGGTTTAATAACCGAGTTGTTATGGGTACAGGCCATCTCGAAGCGCATGCATGGGCCGGAGATGCCCGAAAACAACATCGCGGGAATATACAATGCGCTTGTATAATCGGTTGGAATGTTAAAATACGGGATCCTCAAAGCCCCGGCATATCCCAGGTCGGCTCTTTCCCAAGTGGGAATTGATTTGTAGGGATTGTCAATCGTCCAGTTATTGTAAGGGAACAGCGGATCTGTGAAAGTTTGGGAATAGGGGAGAGGTAGTGCATATTGGATGTTGGAAAATCGGTAACTGAGGGTGTCGCGTTTAAAGCCTGTAGCAGACCCGTTGAGTTCGGTTATGAGATATTGGATGGTGTGCGACCCGTCGGGTACCTGGGTAAAATTTTTGCCGTCGAATTGCAGGATTGCGTATGTTTTCAGTTCGCCCGACCATGTTAGTATTTCAGGTGCCTGGCCATCCATTGAAACGCTGATTTTGGCGCTGTGTATCGTTTTCGTGCCGTAATTCTGAAATTTCAGGTATGGATGTATCGAATTTGTGCAGGTCACCACCTTGGCCGAATCGATTTTCACCAGGTCGAGGAACAGGCTATCGGAGGGTGCCGCCGGGCAATTATGCATCTGGGCATGGATAGCTGCCGTGTCTGCCGTTCCGATCAGCTTCACCCTGCGGTCGCGGCAGATCAAATAAACGGAGGGAAAAAAATTCACCATATAATCCGATACAATTTTATTATTGTTGGGCAGGCAGGTTTCAATAAATGGAAAGGGTTCGCCTTCTGTCCAGTTTCCATAGGTTGGTGGTGTGAGCCCTCTGATCTGGTTGATGGAACTTTTAATACCCTCCACCTCGAAGATCATCAGTTCGTTGGTTCCCCCGGGGCCCCAGGCGTTGAAGGCATGTGCCAGGGCATGTGTTTCATGGTAATTCCAGCAGGGGCCACACATCACTTCAAAAAAGTCGAGAATCACCACCTTCCCCGAATCCAGGTAGTCATATAAATGATGCGTGTGTCCATCAATGTCCTGAAGGGTGAAATCGGGGGCGATGCTGCCGTTGGGCATTTGGCCCATGGTGTTTGCATAGGTGCCCAGCAGAAAGAACAAGGCAATCAGAAATCGTTTCATGGCAATTTATCTTAAGGTTTGCTTTTTGCAAAATAATATCTCCAGTCAAAGGCTACTCTGAAACCAATGAACCAGGCGGTTTTCAAATCAGGCTTGGTGGTTTCGCCGGTAATGACAGTCACTTTTCCCGGAATGTCGATACCTGCATTGATTTGGAGTACCAATCCGGCACTTTGCCTCGATGAAAAAGTACGGAACAGACGGTATTCGAGAATCGGAAAATCAAGTTGTGTCGAATACATGGATATCAGTATCTGGTAATCCAGATCTGCATCAATTTCCGGTATCAGAAAAGCATCCGGCCCCCTGCCGCTGCCGTAAAAGCAAACCCCGACCTCACGTCCCAGGATAAACTGAAACCTGCCAATCGGTGTGATGAGGCCCGATTGCCAGGGGATAAGACCGCCGTTGCCTGCAGCAACGATCATTTTATCGGCGGTTTTTGGTGAGAAGAGGTAAAGAATGGGCACTCCGATTAAAAGGTCGCCGGGGATGAGGCAGAAGGGCAATCGTAAACGGGCGTAAAATGCATCGCGGCTGGGTATGGCGCATGAATAGGCTTTGAAATCTTTCAATGCAGCTTCGTTTGCGAATTTCATGGATGACACGCCATCCTGTCGCCAGCCAAGGTCAAGAAAAGCAAGACCATCGCCCGATTCATTCATTACGCCATCCATTCCCAAACCCAGGCGTAATCCCAGTTCAAGTGCCGGCACAAAGCCTGCGGTTTTTTGCGATTCACCGAAGCCGCCATTGTATAAGGAGACTCTTGCGGCAGGTGAAATGCCGATAAAGAGCCCGAGTTCGGAACGGAACCGGGGCAGTTCCCCTTCTCCGGTAGCGAGCCCGGGAACCGGCAGGTCCACCAGTACAGCCTCGAAAACAGGTTTCAATGCCGGCTCCAGCGTGCGGGGTGGCATGATCACCGCGGTGCTAACATTGAAGGTGTCTGGTGCAAAGCCAGCCCCATCGCCGGCCAATATTTGAAAGTGGCCTGTTCCTGTTGTTTCATCGAGAACTTGTTGCAGGCTCAGGAGAACAGACTTTGCCGCTCTGTCTGAATCCTCAGGCCTCATATAGGCATCGCCCATGATGACGATGCGGTCGCCATTCCAGGTATAAAGCATCAGCCCTTTTTCGCAATAATAGTCATGGGTGCCCTTACGCTGGGAAGCATCGCCCCAAATGCCTGCCACATGTCCCGATGCGAAGCTGTCTTCGAGGAAATGGAGCGCAAAGGCTTCATCGGCAAGTATCGACAATGCCAGTGCCGATCGTTGTTCCGGGGTCAGATTTTCCGTTGATAACCGACTGGCTTTCATCATGGCGCTGGCATGAAACCATTTGTAAGTTCCAATCGTGTTGAGCGCACAACCCTCTTTGAAACAGGTATTGAAATAGTCGCTGGCTGAGATGCCCACATGCGGCAATGCCAGCATGAAGTGCCCGTAGTTGGCCCCGGCTCTCGAAACGTATTCGGGATCAACACGCAACAGTCTCAGGTCAGAATCCCGCAACCTGTTGATCCGGTCGCTTCTGTTTTTTGCCTCAGCAATGCCGATTTTAAGCCGGGCAGCGATATCGGCAACTTTCAGAATCCAATCTGTTTGCAATACATTATAAAGCATGTTTTCGGGGGAGGCTGAATGGTCGCCTGAAATAGCAGGCCATGCGGCAAAATCCAGGTGGCTGGGGTGAAGGCTTTGTGTGAGGTTGGCAACCGACACATCCAGTCTTGATTCATATCCTGTGCGGGCCCATGTCCAAAGCTGATCGAGGGTGTTCCGTCTGGCCGGATCAAGTTTCTGAATAGCGAGGATGGTAATATCGCGGTGTTCAGGATATATCCAGGCAAAGCTGGTAAAGTTCATGCTCATGGCCAACACCAGGAGCAGCAGATTCATCTTCCTCATGGGGGTGAAGAAATTATCACTCCACGAATATACTCATTCCGGGCGGAAAATCCACCTGCATTGGTTTTTTTATTGATTTTTTTTACATATGTCCGGGCTGCTCAATCTTCGATGCAGAATACTCCGGTCTCAGCATGCCGTGAGGCCACCATGATTTTAACCCCGTTGGCATGTTTGCTGAAGAGTTCATGAACCAGGTCGGGGTTGTTGTTTTCGGCCGAAAGATGCGAAAGCACCAGAAGTTGCATCCAGGGAGGGCGGTGCTTAGTAAACAGTTCAAGCGCCTGATCGTTGGAAAGATGCCCTTCCATGCCACTGATGCGCCGTTTCAGATAAGCGGGATAACGCCCATTTTCCAGCATTTGCTCATCGTAGTTGGCCTCAAGAAAGGCTGCGTGACACTGGCCGAGATGTTGTGTCACATTTTCGCATACCGTGCCAAGATCGGTGAAAACACCTGCAGTCAGTTCATTCGTGCTCACCGTGAAACTATGCGGTTCTGACGCATCATGCCATTTGGGAAACGGGTGTATCCGAAGGCTGCCTATTTGTACAGGTTTTCCGGCGACAAATGGCTGCCATGCACCCGGGTCAAGGTTCATGCGACTGTTTCGGTAAGTTTTTTCGGTAATATATACCGGAATCCCGTATTTTCGTGAGAGCACCGCGGCTCCGCTGGTGTGATCGGTGTGCTCATGGGTGATGAAGATTGCTTTAACATCCCTGATGGGCAAACCAAGCCGTATCATTCTACGCTCTGTATTCCGGCAGGAGATACCCGCATCAATCAAAACAGCTTCGGTGCCGTTGCCGATGTAATAACAGTTTCCATTGCTTCCAGAATTGAGTGAGGCGAGATAGAGGGGCATAAGGATGCAAAGAACGGAAAAATTTGTAAATCTTTTCCGAATTGCTATATTTGTTCCTCATAGAGCACGGCCATGTATGATTTTTTTTATTCCAAACTCCTTTCCGGGAAGGTCAGGGAGAAAAGTGAAGTGGTTATCATTTCTATCGCGATCGTCAGTTTTATCATACACCTGCTGCTGGTCGCGCTGGCAAATCTTAACATCCTGGGGCTGAATGATTATTCGGGAATCTTCTTGAATCCGATTGCGGCGATTTATACCCCTTTCTCCTTCATTTTGATTTATGAGGTTTATCTCCTGGTGTATTACCTGCCAAAATCAACCACCATTTATATCGGGAAACAGTACGAAATTATCACATTAATTGTGATCAGACGAATATTTAACGATCTCGCCAACCTTGAATTTACCCCCGACTGGTTCAAAGTGGAAAATGATATCCAGTTTACCTACGATTTGGTTGCCACCCTGGTTTTATTTTTTATGATTTTCATATTCTACAGGCTCAACGACCGGAAATTCGATGAGATGCATCCAGACAAAAAGTTGCCGGCAGAGGTCGTGAAATTCATCAAAATGAAAAATATCATCGCGATGTGTTTGATCCCGGTATTTCTGATTTTAGGAAGCCTGGGGTTAATCAGGTGGGTTCATGGGCACTTTTTTACACTGAGTCAAATGGCAAGTTCCATCAAGGATATCAATTCAATATTTTTTAACGATTTTTTTACCATTCTCATATTGACGGATGTGCTGTTGCTGTTGATCTCTTTTTTATACACCGATAAATTCAATATAGTCATCAGGAATTCAGGCTTCATTATCTCCACCATCCTCATCAAACTGTCGTTCGGCATCGGTGGGTTTTTAAACACTGTTTTAATTGTGGTTGCGGTCTTTTTTGGGGTTGCCATCTTGTTTATCCACAATCAATATGAGAAGATCACATTGCCCGAAGACTAAGCGTTTTTCTATCTTCCCAGCCACGCTTTGAAGTCGTTAACCCGTTCGCGGCTCACAATTGAGTTGTCGTCGATTAGAAACGAGCTGGTTATTTTTAGCCGGCTGTTAAAGTAGGCAGCGGTTTTTTGGATTGAATTAATATTGACAATGACTTTGCGATTGATCCTGAAAAACTCCGTCGGGTCAAGCATCGGTTCCAACTGGTCGAGGGTGAAATCGACCGGATAGAGGTGGTTTTTATTCGTTGCCAGAAGTACAATACCATCTTCAAAAACAAAATGGGCGATTTCGCCGGTTTTTACTGAAACAATGTTTTCGCCTATTCTGATCATAAAGCGACTTTTATATTGCTTGTTGATGGATTGAAAGGCGTGTACCATGTTGTCGAACAGACTGGAATAATCATTCCTGCTGAACTTTTTAAACTTTTCGATGGCTTTGCGCAGATCCTCCAGCCCGATAGGCTTAAGCAGGTAATCAACGCTGTTAAGTCTGAAAGCCCTGATGGCATATTCATCGTAGGCAGTGGTAAATATGACCGGAGTGTCGATGGAGATTTCGCTGAAAATCTCGAAACTTAACCCATCGGCCAGGTGAACATCCACAAACAGGAGATCTGCTTTTACTCCTTCGTTGAAGGCATCGATGCTGTGCCTTACCGAATCGAAGATATGCAGAACCTCCATGGTTGGATCAACTTTCGTTATCAGATGACTGAGGTGCTCTGCGGAGAGTTTTTCATCTTCAATGATGATTGCTTTCATTTTGAGGACAATAAGGGAATTTTTACTGTGAAGGAAGATGCGTCGCTGATGACTTCTACCGGAATCGAAGTAAAAAACTGGTATCTTGCACGGATATTTTGCAAGCCGGTTTTAGACCCCTGTTCATATTGTGGCCGCAATTGCAGATTGTTTGAAACGGTGAGGCTTCCACCCGATGAATCTATCAAAATTGTTAACGGGTGTTCCGACGATGCCTCGTTATGTTTGATGGCATTTTCAATTAATATCTGAACCGCCATCGGGGGAATCAGTTTTACCAGATCCTCCTTTTTTACATTCACCCGGATAACCAGGTTTTTGTCGAACCTGATTTGCAGTAAAAAAATGTAGGAACCGAGAAACGTCAGTTCGTCATCCACGGATACCAGTTCACTGTTCTGATTGTCGAGCAGGTACCGGTAAACCTTCGACAATTGATTGATAAACTCGACAGCCTTATCCTGGTCTTTATATACCAGTGAAGAAAGCACGCTCATGTTGTTAAAGAGGAAATGAGGATTGATCTGGTTTTTAAGGTTTTGAAGTTGTGCCTGCAGGCTTTCGGCCCGGTATTTTTCAATCTCCAACAGTGAATTTTTCCAGTGCATAAAAAACTGTGCGCTAATCTCAATGGTTAAAAGTATGACAGACATGAGCACGAGGGCCCCAAGAATGATGGAGGTTGTTTTCAGAAAATCCTGGCCGTTTATTGGCAGACTATTCGTAAATCTGTTGGAAATATAAGAACCAATCATGATGATGATGGCGCTGTATCCGACACTTAGCAACAGGTGAACCGGAATCCGTTTGCCTGGCTTGGTTATCCAGGGATATTTCTGGTTTAGCCAGTGGTCGATACGGAGGTTTCCCTCCCAAACCATGATGGTGATGGAGATGGAAATAACGAAATCGTAAAAGTGCAGCATTTCCAAGGTTTTGCCCGGGACAAACAGATTTAGCGCCAGGGTGACCAGGATCCCGAGCAGGACCATGTAAAGGAATCTTTTTTTGTCGTTTCGCATGTTATCCACAATCGTTGGTATGGAGCGAATTTACTGAAAATATTGCTGTTACTGCAAACAGGAATGTTATCTTTTTCATGTTACCTGGATTTTGCGGATGATACAACCGAGGATATAATATGGCGAAATTCAGAGAAAATATAAGGGCGGGAAAGAAAAAAACCGTTGAATTGTTGAATATGATGGATGAATTGCACAAGCAACTCATCCATCATGGGGTTTATTATTTTTTCTTTAAAAGAACAATCAGGATTAATGCCGATAATAAAAGGGTAATCGGGGTAAATATTATTTTTTCGAGAAAACTGTCGGCTAATAAATTTGCAAAGGCATTGATCATAAACATGGCCAGCATTGTCCAAAGCGCAAGATCTACGGTAAAAAGTGGGATTCTCCACCTGAGAATCTGCGATTTGACCAGCATGACCATCAGAAATAGGACCACGATCGCCAGCGAAACAAACTCAAATTTATACATGGCGGCATCCGACTTCAATTTGCCGCCCCAGACAATGGTATAGGGAATCACTTTCATTAAAACCAGCAAGTGAAATACGATGGTTAATGAGAAGATCAGGATTAATCCCTTGACTGCTAAATTCTTCATAGATACTTTCCGGTAAAGTTATACAATTTCCTGGTTACCCTGTTGATTCTCTAATATGCGATTGCCTCAACATCTCTGATCAGCTGGTTGTACAACTGTGGTTTGATTTTATCGGAAAAGAAGGTTCCTGTATTTTCAAATGCCACCAGGGTGATTTTCCGGGCTGGATTGTAAAGGGCCACCGCACCCGAACCGATGTGGTTGCCAAAATGGCCATACCATGTATCGCTGCTTACATTGACCTTCATCAGGCCTAAACCATATCCGGTGATTCCGTGCTTTTGCTGCTCCGATTCGGGAACATCAGAAAAAGCAGTCATTTTGGATAGCAGGGAATCGGGAACAAGCGTCCCGTTTGCCAAAGCCTGAATGAATTGTTTCATATCACCGGCGGTGGTAACAATTCCATCGGTTCCTTTTAATCCGCTAGTAAAATCAATTTGCCAGTCGGAGACATTCTCGATTCTGCCATCACCAAACCGGTCCCAGTAACTGTCGGCCAAACCACCAGGGGCATCATCTGCAGTATTCATAAAAACAGACTCCTGCAGGTTCAACGCTTTAAATATCCTGGTTTTTATGGCATTTCCATAATCACCCTCAATGTTGTTGATAACCATTGACAGCAGGGCAAAATTTGCATCGGAATAAAAAAATTCAGTTCCGGCCTGCGAGAGCGCTTTCTTTTTGTTGACATATCCGAGCAATGTTTCGATGGAATAGGATTTTTCCGATTTGTTAAAGAAATCGAGTAAAAAGTCGGCTTCAAATATGTCGGGAATGCCGGTGCGGTGCTGAAGCAGGTTTTCGATTGTTACATCAGTACCATTTGGGATCTTATCAAGAATATCCATGGTAATATAGCTGGCAAGATCATCTTCCAATTTTAATTTTCCCTCTTCCACCAACTGCATGATGATGGTGGCAAGGTATGTTTTGTAGATACTTGCTGTGTGGTGATAGTGGCATGGGCTCATTTTTACCTTGTTCTCAATATCGGCATAACCCGATGAGCCGATCCAGAGCCCATTCGTTGAGTCATCAATCAGGACGGTTAAACCAACAAACCCGTCTTTCGTGTATTTTTCAATCATCGCCTGGTACTGGCTGTTCTTCGGATGGGTTACGTAACTCATGCTGCAGTAATTGTTGTTTTCGGGGCTTGAGTATTCTTTCTTGCAGGCAAACAGGAAAATTGCTGAAAAACCAAGCAGGATGGGGATAAAGTTATTTTTCATGTTTTTTAATTTTAAAGGTTAACCCTATTTGAATGGTTGATTGCGGCATGATGGAGAAATCTTTGTTGTCGAAATAGGGCGATTGGATATAAAAAGTGTTTTTCACAAAGACCGAAACCGGGTATCTGGTTTTTCTGGAAAAGTCGTAGCCTAAACTCATGCCGTAACAGAACATCACCCCAAAAATGCCATGATCACTCACCGGATCATACTCCCCGGTGGAAGAATTAAATTCATAGGTTTTCCGGGCATGATACTGGTTTAGCAATCCGATACCAAGGGAGATGTCGCCGAAAACTCCTGAAGAATGGGTATAACGGTAGCAAAAATCGGTGTTCAGGAAGAGTTTCGTGCCAATTTCATCGCTGAAAGATGCGCCAAGATTTACTGTTTGGCATAGCCTGTGTTTTTCGCTTTTATTGATCCTGAATTCTGTGCCCGCCGAGAGATAAGGATTAAAAGCATTGAACAGGTTCTGGTATGGAAAGCCAACGACCTGACTCCCGAATGAAACACGGATGGGCAACCTGAAATAATGTGTGGAGGCGGAATCGGTTTGTGCTTCGGAGATGAAAGGCAACAATACCAGCAGAAAAGCAATTTTGAAACAACTTCCATTCCTTTTTCCAAAGGATTTTCCTTGTAAAGCGTTAATGATTTTTTGTTTTTTGTTTTGCATAGTTTTATCATTTTAATAACCATGCAAAGGTCTATTCCGGGAAGGTGAAAAAAGTTACCCTAAGGTAAAAAATCACATTTTGCTGATTTTTTTACGAATCCTGCTCAAACTTTGTGTGGTAATCCCCAGGTAGGAGGCAATATATTTTTGAGGAGTTCTCTGGATCAGGTTAGGTTGTTTTTCAAGGAGGTCTAAATATCGTTGCTCCGCGGTCTTTAAAAGGAGGTCGATTTGCTGCTGCTGTTTTTCCACAAACGACCATTCCGCGGAGATGAGGAAAAGTAAAGAACCGAAAGATGTTTGCTTCAGGCTGGCAACATTGTCTCTTGATATCCGCAACATTTCTGAATTTTCGAGGGCCATTGTTTCCAGGGGCGAAGGTTCCCTGGTAATGAGCGACATGTAATCGCCAAAGAACGTTTCCTCGTACATCAGATCGAGGCACATGTAGTTGTTCTCTTTCCAGATAAAAACACCTGCACTGCCGGAAAGGATGAAATAACCATATTTTTCATCCTGCCCGACATGCTTCATGATTTCGTTTTTCCTGAATGTGACCAGTTCACACAGGGAGGCAAACTGTCTCCAAACCTCTATCGGAGCGTCAAAGTATTTCCCAAATGATGTCTTCAATCGTTCTTCGATCATTTTTCTTTTTAATCAGGTAATTATTTGAACTACTACTTCATTCACGCACCTTTTGCAAATTCAATTTTTTCAGCATATTGCTCCAGTACTTTGGCAGTGTTGAGCAACCGGAAATCATGATAGCGTTTTCCGGCTATCTGGATATTCACGGGTAACCCGGATTCACCTGATCCGATGGGCATTGAAACAACAGGGCTGTTTGTTGTTGAAAAAACCGTAGTGTAAGATTGTGTGGCAACATAATATGGAACACTATGATCATCAATATTCAGGGGGTTGTTGTAAATTTTAAAATCGCCTATACTTTTACTGTGTGCGTGATGTTTAAAGGCCGTAGATGAACTAACCGGACACACCCAGATGTCATATTCTGATAAAAAATTGTCCATAATCGTGATGTATCTGCTTTGCTGGTCAAGGGCCTTCATCAGCTTCTCAACAGAAATCGGACGAATGATGTTGCGGTGCATGGGAATCTGTTTTACCGTGCCTTTTGTGAAGAAATTACCAACAGTCCTCGCCAAATTCGATATCTCATAACCGCTTTGCATGCCCACAAAGGTGCCCCACAACTCCCATATTCCCATATAATCAATTCCGGCAGGTTCTGCTTTTTCTACTACAGCACCTGCAGCTGCAAGTTTTTTTAAGTAATCGTTCATTTTTTCTTTTATTTCCCTGCTCACCGGCACCTCCCCAAAATTGTCGGACCAGGCAATTTTAAGATTTTTGATATCCGGAAGGGTGTTTGAATCGGGTATGAGCGGGGCGACACACCGGTCGAAAGGATTTGGTTCGGATAA
Organism: Draconibacterium orientale; assembly: GCA_020719165.1. Classification (GTDB taxonomy): domain Bacteria; phylum Bacteroidota; class Bacteroidia; order Bacteroidales; family FEN-979; genus CAIVAT01. The sequence goes on from DYQT01000052.1 coordinate 17,580, forward strand.
TACTTTCATCGCCAGTTTCAGATCTCCTGCAGTGCGGGCCAGTGGCCCGGAAACAGCGATTGAGCGTATCCCGTTGGTGGTTCCGGGAAGCGGAGGGATATGCCCTTCGATGGAGAGAACCCCGTGTGTTGGTTTAAAACCATAAACCCCGCAAAAAGCTGCCGGCAAACGGATGGAACCAGCGAGATCGCTGCCAAACGACAAGGCAGTCATCCCGGTAGCCAGCGCAGTTGCGCACCCGCCACTCGAACCGCCAGGGGTTCGTGAGGTATCCCATGGGTTGTTGGTCCTTCCGAATAGCGGATTGTCAGTTTGCATGTCCATGGCAAGTTTCGCCGTGTTTGTCTTGCCTAAAATAATGGCTCCCTGAGCTTTCAGAAGTTTAACGATAACTGCATCTTCCTCAGGAATGTAGTTTTTTAAAGGGGTATAACCCGCAGTTGCAGGCATCCCTTTTACCTGGTATGTGTTTTTTAGTGTGATGGGAATGCCATGAAAAAGCCCCGTGGATTTTCCGGCGGAAAAAGCCTTGTCTGCCATGTCGGCCTGCCGGAGCGCTTCCGCTTCATTTAAAAAAACGATGGCGTTATAAACCGGATTATGGGATTTGATTTGAGCAATGGAAGTTTCAACAACCATGCGTGAGGTGATTTCCCCCAACCGGATTTTCTCCGAAAGTTCGCTGACAGAAAGAAAATTGATTTTTTCGTTCATGGTTGTTTTGTCAGTTTTTTAATGATCAAAGCGGCGACAAAGGCTTCGATAATGCTTAGCGGCACGGCTGCGAACAATATCCCGTAAGGCAAAACGCCCAGGTTCCCTGTCACCACCCACATAAACACAAATCCCACAAACCAGTCCTCTCGTTTTGTCGAACGAACATCAAAACAGATAACTTTGGTTCAAATATA
>DYQT01000257.1 GCA_020719165.1 Draconibacterium orientale
CCTTTCCCTTCGTGAGCCATTTATACTCGATGATGTTGCGGTTAAATGGAAATCCCAGGGAAAGCGAATCAATGTAAATGCTATCGTGAATGTCGAGCACTGATTTAACACGCAGGGTTTGAAATGTACCATAAGGAGTGGTAAGTGTTCCCCAACCGTCAACAACGTTTGAACGTGCGCGCCGGGTACTGTAATAGGCGAAGTCGGGAATTGCAATGGCAAACTCCGACACAGATGACCACGTTGAGCCGGGAGTCATTGGAAATTGATACTGTTTATCCGGAACATCATATCGGGCTGGCAATGGTAAGCCCTGAATGGTGTATGCCGACCCTAAATCACTGTAGGAATTGGCGCTATTCTTATAAAACGTAAATCCTTGAGAAACTGTCAGTCCGGGTATTGGCGCACTGGCAAGTGGTGAGGCCAGATTGGCACCGCCAAGCAATACAAAAAAAACCTGATAAGCAGAGGGTGTAGCTGATGCGTTGACAAAAGTATCGACCCTCTGGCTTAATGCCTCCAATGCTGCATAGTTCCATGCTGTATCCATGGCAGTATTTGCATACCCCGCAGGCACCACATTCGTTACACTAACCCTGATGGTATCGCCGGGGTTGGGCATGTCGGAATTATCGATTACTATTTGTGAGAAACCCGCAGAGGCAATCAAGCCAAAAGCGATAAGGCAAATGAATATCCGGTTCATAATATTACTTTTTTCTGAATTTAAAGAGTTCACCAAATGATGTAAAATCACGTTGATATTTTATCCCGACACCCTGAGTATAAGGAGCATTATTGTTCAGAATATTCAGCGTATTGGTGCGATTGAAGGCACGAGCTCTCCACCGGCGGTTTTTGGTCAGAATATATTCCAGGTTGATATCACCTACAATGGTACTTTTTTGTTGAACAGTTGAATTGGTATATGAGTTCATTCCGAAAGTGCCATCAATCAGCAGGCGGTCATCGAAAAGCTGGGTAGAAATCCCGACATCAAACTCCTGTTGCGTGGTGCTTGAGGCAGGCTTATAATTCATATTTACATTCACATTTGAGGTAATCTGCGACAACATGCTGTTTATTTGGTTGGTAACAATCGACCAGGAGGCAGCTCCTACATCAACATCGGTGGAGGATGCAACAACCGGTTTGAACTGATTCATCACCATGAGATAGATTGTTTGCTCGGTCATCACAGTGGCATTGTTTGTGTCAATGGCTGTATATACCTGATTTTTCAAGCTCTCTTCAACGTTTGGCATCTCAATTGCAAACGACATCTCAGGATTTAACAACTTCCCTCTAAGTCTGATAACACACTCAACAGGTATCCGGATACCCTCCTCTTCCGGATTGGTCGTAAGTCCTTTCATGGGCGCTTTTGTTTTATATGAAGCGCTTATTGAAATATTTGCATCTGCGGCATCGCCCGTCCAGCTAATGGTACTGCCCTCTTTGATCAACATGGGTAACCTCAGCATGTTTTTAAATTGGAAAAGGAAAGAACCTTTAGACAAGGTATAGATGCCCGACAAGCTAAACGGGGAGGAAGGGGTCATGGTCATCAGCAAATTTCCGGTACCGGAGGCCTTCAGGTTGCCTAACTGATCGGGTAAGAAAACCTCTACCTCGGCATCCTGGTTTACCCGCAAACCAAGATCAAGTGTTAATCCGTTTGGATTCACCTGATACTTTGTCTGTACTTTTTCGAGTGAATCGGCATCCGGATTCACAAAAATAATGTAATCAGCCTGACCTACCGACCGGGTAAGGTCGATGGGTATCACCACATGTGTTTTGCCTCCTGTATTCGCCTTTACCGTAATTTTAATATTTTCGGGTGGCCCGGAAATAATGGCGCTACCCGATGCACGCGCCTTGCCGTAAAAAACAGAGTTTTGTGCCCTGGTGTTGCTGAATGCTGCAAAATCATCCATTTCAACATGCAGATCAAGTTGTAAATCGCTAAAATGATTGTGGGTAATTTTACCATTCAAAACCGATTTATGCCCCAGTGAATCATACAAAGTTATATTGTCGAATATAAATGCATTGCTGTCAATTGTAATCTGATCAGCAAAAGAGTAAGGCACATTGAGGTAATTGATTTTAAATTCGGTTCGCATCATCTTTAATTGCCCCCTGATGTCGGGATGTTGGAGGCTTCCCTGAATTTTCACATTACCGGATGCCAAACCATTGACACCTGTCATAAAATCAGAGACAAACGGTCCGACCATTTTCAGATTCAGATTTTTCAGCGAGAGGTCAAAGTCAAAATGGGGGTTCTTTTTATCCATGAAGTAGCTGCCCTTGAGCAGAAAAGGTATGTTGGTTCCCACATTGCCGGTGTAAATTATCTGCGACAGTAAGTCAAACCGGGAGGCATATGAATCAAATTTCACCCCGAAAACAGCGTCACCCAGCAATTCCTTGTTGAATTTAAACTTATTGATCCGCAAGTCGGCAAGCACTATGATATCCTGGTATGGTTTTGCAATTTTGAAATTTCCGCTCAAAATGCCATCAATATCAAGCTGCGAACTACCAAGCAATTGATCGAGTTTAGAAATGTCGACCTTATTAAAAAACACAGAGAGGGTATCTGATTGTAGCACAGAAAGAGCACCGTTTAACTTCAAAAACTGGTCGCCGGTATAGAATCCAAGATTGGAAATCCTGACAGCAGATGTATCGATGCTGATAAAATTCGCCGAATCCACCATCCAGTATTTTTCATTTAAAAACGCATTAAAATGCACCAATTTCAATTCAATGACAGGGCTTTTCCTGAAGCTGGCAAAACCCTCAAAATCACTCTTTTTGGCTGAGGCCTCCCAGCTAACACGGTACTGAATGCTGTCGTGCCTGATATTGGAGACAATTTGAAAGGAATCGACTTTAACTTTGAGAGAGTCTTTTTTGCTGGCCTTCTTGAGGTAAACATGCGCTGAACCTGACTTCACAGATAAATCATCGAATTTATTTTCAGCATCCAGGTACCAATCGGTAAGTTCCATATTATTGATATACAGTGCCGGAGAATATCCTTTCATGACAATGGTCCCTTTTTCTTCATTGTAATAACCATGCAGCAAAGAATTGGGAGCTACTTTCAGAAACGGAAGGAAAACATTGGTGAGTTCATCGGATTGTTTGAACGAAACTTCATAATTCATTTTTTGGTTCAACTGCGAAGAACTCAATGCTATCAGTGAGTCGTTCATATTGAATGAAGCCAGGTAATTCTTGATGAAGGTACTCAGAGACGGAATAAGTGCATTGAAAGAAAAGTCACCGGTAATATCGGCATCTACAAAATCCGACTGCAGATGGTAACTTTTCCCGTGCGCGGTATCCTGCCTGGTAAGCAGGGCAAGCATGTCCATGGTTATCTGTTTGTTGCCTTCAGAATAGATGGTTTTCTCAATGGTTATTGACCCATCAATATTATCAAGGTTTGTTCCCTGGAAGTTGGCTTTTAACCGGGTAATAAGATTTTCAACCGAATCGCGTTTCAACAGGTTTAAAGCAAATAATTGGGCCCGCTGGATTTGCACATCAAAATTAAAAACCGGTAATGAGTCACTCAAATCGATAATTCCAATAAAAGCAAGGATCAGATTGGGATCATCAACATTGAGAATCCCGTTAAATTTCCGCTCGTCCAATTTTCCGGTAACACTCAGATTTTTATATGTATACTGGTTCAGTAAAACAGAATCTATGTGAACATTCATGGTGAGGTCGGCTTCATCAAGGCTAAACCCCTTACCGTTTAAATCGGCGCGCAGCGAAACTTTACCAATATAATCACTATTCCCTGTGAGTTTACCAATATCAAAACTGCCGATACTGAGCTGGCCTTTATAGCCAATAATTTTACTGCCTTTTTGCTTAATTAGCGACAGGTCGGTGCCAACACTTCCAAGATCAGAATTCAGGCGTGCCGCAGCCACAAAATCGTTGTAAAAACCGGTGAAATTACCTGAAAGGCTTACCACCCCCATGTTGGCAAGGATGGCCGGCAATTCAAGATGGTTCAAGGTTCCGGGAAGAAGCAACGATTCGATGTCTTTCTTTGAAGTTGTCATTGATTTGACATTCAAATCAACAAAGGTTTCTTCAACATCCGGCAATCCCAAAGCGCTGATATTCCCATGAAACAGGGTATTTTTACCAAAAGCAAACTTCATATCGCGGGCTTTAAAATTGCTGACTGTTCCGCGGATATTGCCTGACAGCCGGATTTTGTCTTTCATCACCGATAATACGGGTGCGAAATACCCGATATCCTGAATGTCGAGGTCTGAAGGTTCAATTTTGGCCTGAATCGTGACA
>DYQT01000258.1 GCA_020719165.1 Draconibacterium orientale
TGTCGGCTGGTAAACCCTTGAAAACTGATGAAATAGAACTGCTTTTCTCGGTACAGGATTCGGGGATCGGAATTCCGAAAGACAGACAAAACGCTATATTCGAGAGCTTTTCTCAAGCCGATACCTCCACAACCAGAAGGTTTGGCGGAACAGGGCTGGGGCTTACCATTTGTAAAAATCTGGTAGAGTTGATGAATGGCAAAATATGGGTAACAAGCTCAGTTGGCACCGGGAGCACCTTCTTTTTTACCGTTCGTTTTCAAACCTCCATGCGGTGCAACAGCGACTTGTTTAAAATTCCTGAAAAAATACACGGGTTGAAGGTTCTGGCTGTCGACGACAATAAAACCAACCGGGTAATTTTGTCTGAAATTCTGAAAAGTTATGGTTTTATGGCCGATGTTTACGAAACGGCCAATGGGGCATTGGAAGCCCTGAGGGCAGATGTGAACAGAACCTACCATTTAATCATTACCGATTATCTTATGCCGGAGATGAATGGATATGATTTTTTGAAAGAGGCACGCAAGATAAGTCAGATCCCGGCTATTGTGCTAACCTCTGTTGGTGCATGGGGTGAAAAGAAAATGTTTACACAGCTTGGCAACGTTGCCTATATTACCAAACCGGTAAAACAGGCCGTGCTGTTCGATTCCATTTTTAACCTCATGGGTGTAAATGAAACAAAAACAGAAAAAAACGAAAGCAAGATCCAATCTTCCGATTTGTCGCGATTGCATTCACTCCCGCCAACAACCCGGATTTTGCTTGCCGATGACAACCTGATTAACCAGCGGCTGACCATGGCCCTGATAAAAAAAACAAATATTGCGGTGGATGTGGTAAGCGATGGCGAGGAGGCCATACGGGCGCTCGGGAACCAAAAATACGACCTGATATTGATGGATGTACAAATGCCAAATATGGATGGTTTAACTGCCACCAGATTGATCAGAGAGGATTCTGAAAATGGAAAAATACCCATTATTGCAATGACAGCCAATGCGATGAAAGGGGATCGTGAGGATTGTATTTTTGCCGGAATGAACGATTACCTTTCAAAACCTCTTCAACCGGACGAACTGTTTGCTAAATTGGAATGCTGGTTGCTGAACGATGATGCAAGGCCTGAAAAGAGGTAAAAACAGATGGAAATCAAGCCTTTTAAAATCAGTTGATATGAAATCAAAACTAATTTTCTGCCTGCTTTTCGCCCTTGGAAGTCAGATATTTGCCCAGCAGGGCTGGCAATATCAGAACTCCGGTTTGACAAACAACCAATATGGAGCCATTTGGGCCTTCAATCAAGAGAGGGTTTATGTGATGGCCGATCAGGGAGTGTTTCTAAAAACCCTTGACGGTGGCACTACCTGGATTGAACAAAATAGCGGCTATCCGGCAGCGATTTTTGATGTGGCATTCATCGACGGCGATACAGGGTATGCCGCCGGAACCAATGGACTATTGATAAAAACCATTGACGGAGGATCAAACTGGTTTAAGATGACCTCCGGAACAAACGGCGACCTGTTCTCAATTTTCATCAGGGCCGCTGATAACATATGGGTAGTTGGCGACAGCGGCGTGGTGTTGCATTCCTCCGACTATGGAAATTCCTGGATAAAAAATACCGGTCTAACGGCTGCAAGGTTAAACAGTATTTGTTTTCACGATGCCAACGTGGGTTTTATTGCCGGAAATAACGGTACTTTATTGAAAACGGTAAACGGCGGAACCAACTGGAATTTGATGACCATTTCCACCACCGAAGACCTGTTTTCGCTGACAACCACCAGCGGGTACACCTATCTGATGGCAGGATTTGTGTACGGTTATATGTATATGTGTGATCAAGTCTACCGGACGAGTGACAATGCATCATGGGCGGGTATCACTTTCGCAACACCAATTCCGGGGAATTCAAAATTGTTTTTTCAAAATGACAGTCTGGGATTTTGTATTTCGTCTGATTGTACCACCAATGGAGATTGTGGAATATTTATTGGCAAAACAGATGATTTCGGACAAAACTGGACAACCAGCTTTGAGAATTGGGATGCTCCCTCCATGACCGGATTGGCATATACCGATATTGTTTTTGTTACCGACAGCATCGGTTTTGCCCTCACTGGCAATAATATTTTAAAAACCACAGATGGAGGTACTTTTGTGGGTGTTTACGAATTGAAACATCCGCAAAGGGTGAAATTATTTCCAAATCCCTGTCCATCGGGTTATTTAACCCTTGAGGTAACCGGCATTGATTTGGACGGCGTTTCGGTTGAAATTTCTGATATAAGCAACAGGATTGTTTTCGCCACAGAAATCCTGGGCAATACCACCAAGATTGATATGGCGAATTTTAGCCAGGGCATGTTCCTGGTGAAACTCTTCAAAGACAAAAGACTGATTGATGTTGAGGAACTTATTAAATAAATACCTTCATCCCATGCGCTCATGACCAGGATAACCATCGTACTTTCTCTGCTGCTGATTGCTTTTTCGGTGAAGGCCCAAACGGCAGATTCAATCACCTATATTGACATCGTTAAAACACTTGTCGGAGATTCCGGCTCCGTTTTTTTCTATCCCAAGCTGCTGCAAAAAGTGAAAGAACACCCGGACGACCTGACCGAAGTGGATGTTCAGTATCTCTATTATGGCCAGGTGTTTAACATTGGCTATACCCAAAGGCCTCTCTTTGACCCCGGCAGGGACATTCTGGAGCAGTATATGCGCAGCGGACGAAAGAAAAAAGTCATTGAATTTGGTACCGGAATTTTACAAAAACATCCGGTTGATCTTACATCGCTGCTTTATGTTAGCATGTGTTTACAGGATAAAGGGCTTCCCGATACCACCTATTTCTTTGGAAATCGCTACCGGATGTTGTTGCGCAGCATCCTGAGCACCGGAAATGGTAAGTCGGCCGAAACGCCCATTAGCGTTATCGAGATATGGGATGAGTTCATCATAAAAGGTGTTCTTGGGTATCTTGGCGGCACAGAAGGAATTATGCCGTCGGGGCGTAAATATGGCGCAGTATGCGTATGGGACACTCCCAAGGGAAAAATTTTCTTTGAGGAGATTTACTATTCAGCTGAATGATATGTTTCGTAGAATACTGAAAGCACCGGAATGAACTTGTTGAAAGCAACCGGGAAAGTGGAAAATGAATTTTACTCAAACCAACTCAGTGCAACAAAAAAAGAGGGAGCACCCCGAAGAAAAAACCAGGCTGCATCCAAGAAATAAACATCGTGCACGCTATGATTTTGCAGCGCTCATTGGGTGCTTACCTGAATTGGCGCTTTATGTAAAGCCCAATATCTACAACGACGATTCGATTGATTTTTTCAATCCGGAAGCCGTGAAGATGCTGAACCGGGCATTGCTGAAATGCTACTACGACATTGGATACTGGGATATACCGGAAAACTATTTGTGCCCTCCCATACCCGGACGAGCCGACTACATTCACCACATGGCTGATGTGCTGTGCGGCAAAAACTTTGGAAAGATTCCGGAAGGTCCCAAGGTTAAATGCCTTGATATTGGTGTTGGAGCAAATTGTGTTTATCCGATACTGGGAGTAAGGGAATATGGTTGGTCATTTGTCGGGGCCGACATTGATCCTGTTGCGATTACCTCGGCCAACCGGATCATAGAACAGAATTCGGTGCTGAAGGGAATGATCGAATTAAGACTGCAACCTCAGCCGAATGACATATTTTTCGGAATAATTCAAAAAGATGAATTGTTCGATGTAACACTCTGCAATCCACCGTTTCACGCATCACCGGAGGAGGCACAGGCCGGTACGCTCAGGAAGCTAAACAATCTGGACCCCGAAAACACCCGTGAACCCCTTTTAAATTTCGGAGGCCGGCATGGTGAGTTATGGTGCAAGGGTGGCGAGGAGAGGTTTGTGAGGGACATGGTTCGTCAAAGCAAATTTTTTGCCAACGCCTGTTTTTGGTTTTCCACTTCGGTGTCGAAGCAGTCGCATCTCAAGGGAATCTATGAAGCGCTGAAAATAGCCGGAGCAGTTGAAGTCAAAACCATTCCCATGGGGCAGGGAAATAAATCGGGTCGTATCGTGGCCTGGACATACCTTACAACCGAACAACAGAAGAGCTGGAGAGAAACCCGCTGGTAAAACTTCGCGGAGATTCAATAAACTGATATCCTGATTGATATGACTTTTAAAAATGCAAACATGAGTCCCCTCCGAAAAGGGGGTTTATGATAAAACGATAAAATTAATGATGATCG
>DYQT01000259.1 GCA_020719165.1 Draconibacterium orientale
CTTAAACCCGATGTAATTACCATGGACATTGATATGCCGACCATGGATGGTCTCACTGCTCTCAAACATTTTATGATGAAGACACCGATACCCATTGTTCTGGTTAGTGCCCTGGCTGATGACCCGGAAATAAATTTTGAATCGTGGCGATTGGGATCTGTTGAAGTTGTTAAAAAGCCATCGGGAAGTATTTCTGGGGATATTGCCAAACAAAAATCAGAGCTGATTGCAAAGGTAAAAAAAGCGTCAAAGGTTAACATATCAGCAATCCGGCGGGTACGGGTCGGGCAGAAAATGACTCAAAAAAAAGAAACAGCTCAACAAAAAATAAAAGGGATCGTGCTGGTGATCGGTGGTTCCGGCGCCCTGAGTCAGGTTATCCGATTTATGCAGAACCCCATGCTTCCTGCGGGAAGACTAATTTTGCTAATGCTTGACTTTCCTCCGGGATTACTAAAGGCATTCAACCGCAGATTAAACGATGTTAGTAACGAACCGATAATTTTTGCCGGTGATTCAATTACCATCCTAAACGAGAAAGTAGTTCTTATTTCGTTGGAACAGGAAATAAGGATTGATGAATTGGAGAATAAAATCAGCATTAACCTGACCGGACCTAATCAGAACCGGGAGATTCCCCATCCGGAGAATTTTCCTGATCACCTGCGACGCAAGGCGCAGATAGTTTTGCTCAGTAGTGATCTATCTATTTCAGATGCAAATATTATCAAATGGCAGAAAAGCGGGGCTGTTTTTTTTTCAGCCACCCCGGAAACCTGTCTTTTCCCGCAATTTATACGACAAATTTCAAATAGCAGAAGCAACCTGACCATAACGGCTGTACCCAATCTGGGGGAGTTGTACTAAGTGAAAAGCAGTAAATACAACAAATGAACAGAATCCTTATCTTTGATGATGAACATCTGGTTACAGACATTCTCCAGGACTTTCTAAAAGGCTGCGGTTTTAACGTTAAGTGCCTGAATTCAGCAGCTTCCGCATTAAGTGATATTCGTGAGTTTAAACCACACCTTATTCTTTGCGATCTGATAATGGAGCCGGTTGGCGGCCTTGAAGTTTATTATACATTGAAAAGAAATCTGGACACATCCACCTTACCTTTTGTTTTTATTTCCAGCCGCAGCGAGAAAGAGGACATCTTAAAAGGTCTTGAAATTGGGGCCGATGATTATATCACCAAGCCGTTTGATTTAAATGACCTTAATGTCCGGCTTACCTATATCCTGCGCAAACAGGAACACTATACAGGTCACCACTTACGGTTGCTTTTTGTTGAATCCAATCAGATCATTTCAAAAAAAACTGAAAATGAACTAAGTCGGGATGGCTATACGATCTATACGACAGACCGGGTGGCTGAAGCAATAAAAATATTCAATTCATCACCCTTCGATGTGGTAATTAGCGGTACAAAACTCGCCGACGGCAGTGGCACAACGCTTTGCCAACAAGTGAAAAGTACCAATCCGGATGTTAAATTTTTTCTATTGCTTTCCTCCGGGAATTCAGACATGGTTGCGGAGGGTGTAAAGGTGGGGGTTGATGAATTTGTCTATAAGAATCTTGGTGTTGATGGTTTAAAACTAAAGTTAATGCGACTGACTAATGTGATACCACGCCGTGAACTTGTTTTTGACCTGAGCCGGAAAGGTGTGCTTGAAGTACTAAAAACCTGTGAGATTAACGGGTTTTCAGGAAAATTGACCATCACAAGTCCTGCCGGTACAGGAAGTATTTTGATGAAGCGTGGCGAATTTATCAGTATGACTTTCAATCAATACCGGGAAGCCGAGGCATTGGATATTCTAAGCACTTTGAAATCCGGCAATATCCAGCTTGAGCCGGAAGAATTGGCTATTTAACCGATGAAAATAATGATTATTGACAAAGATGAAACCAGTTCCGCAAAACTGGAAAGTATGATCAGTAAAGCCGAAGGTGAAACCGAAATCTTTAGTGATGTCTTTAGGGCCTTGATTCGTCTTAATGAAAACCCGCAGCCTGATCTGATGATCATTGACATTAATTTAAATGGCATCGATGGGTTTCAGCTTATCCAAAAAATAAATGAAGATAAAAGTAATGCCCAGATTCCAAAAATTATTTATTCGGAGTATAACCGGCAGCGAGACCATGAGCAGGCCAAAGCTTTAGGGGTGGTAGATTTTTTTAATAAAAAAGAGTCACCTGAAGTGCTTCTTCCGTTGATCCATACGGTAAAACAGCGTTTGGAAGAAGCCAACCGGCTGAAAAGCAAACAATCATCCCTGAATGGTTTACTAACCGAGATTTGTCTGCCCGATGTTTTGCAAATTATCAACCTGAGCCGGAAAACAGGTGTACTGTATTTACAGCATATGAATAAGCAGGCTACCATCCACATCCGGCAGGGGGAGATATTTGCCGTATTTTCAAATGAAGCTGAAGGTGAGTCGGCCCTGTATGATCTCTTATCCTGGCAAGTGGGCTCCTTCCAGTTTCAACGGGATGTACAGGAAAATATTGGTGCAAATTTCACAGCCGGGTTTCATTCTGCATTGCTTGATGGTACAAAATTTATCGATGAACTGGAAGACCTGTTAAGGCTGGTACCAGTAAGACGCAGTCAGGTAATTGAAGATGATATCGATCCATCACATTGGTTTTATCTAAGCTTAATCGATAATCAACTTACTCTGGCTGAGTTGATTGCCGCCAATCAATTAAACCGGAACATTGCTGCTTTTAATTACCTCTATCTGGAGCGGAACAAGAAATGTAAACTGGTTGAACGGGTTCCGGCTCTGGACTCTTCAGACGCTACAATAGTGGTGGCCAAAGATCATTTGAAAATTCTGCTTGTGGATGATTCAAAATTAATGCTGACCATGCTCGGCCGTTCGCTACGCGCAGTTGCGCCCGGGGTTGAATTAATGGAGGCTCAGAGCGGAACGGATGCCCTTCAGTTAGTAAAAACCTTTCATCCGGATGTTATTACGCTCGATGTGCAAATGCCTGGTATGGATGGATTAACGACGTTAAAACATATCATGCTCAGCCATCCAACCCCCGTTGTTATGCTAAGTGCCCTGACGCAGGAGGGTTCACTGACTACCTTCGAAGCCTTACGCTTTGGCGCAGTAGATTTTTTTACCAAGCCGGTACAGGAAACACAGGATAAATTTGAGGTGCAGCAGCAGGAATTATTTTCAAAAATTGAATTGGCGTCAACAATAAATATCCGGGGTCTCCGCCACATCCAGCTTCGTAAAACAAAGCGGCGCCACAGTCCCCCGAATATATCGGCCAATCGTAATCTGCTGCTTCTGGCCTCCCCTTCGGGAAATTATCAGGCACTGCTTCAATTACTTAGTCAAATAGATGGTGATATTGCTGCCCCAATTGTCGTTCTTCAATACATCGCCGAGGAGCATTTAGCGGTTTTTGTTAATTATCTGACAAAATATACCGAATTGCATTATCAAATTGCCGGGTCACACCACAGACTTGAAAACGGAACCTGTTATTTTATACCTCAAAGTCAGTATGGCAGTTTTAATTTGACCGGTTCTGATTTACATCTTAACTGCAATGCCAGGCCTTTTGAATCTAATTTAAAGCAAAACCTAAATATCGCCATGTTTTCCGTTGCCGATATTGCCACTGACCGGGTGATCGGTGTGTTGCTGGCCGGATCTGAAACCGACGGGGCCGACGGATTAACCGAGATTCGCCGGCAGGGAGGCTACACGCTTGTACAGGATCCATCAACAGCTTTGCATTCCACTTCAATTACAGCGGCACTTCGTCAAAATGCCGCGATGGAAGTTTTCCCGATCAATAACATGGGTACTAAAATCTATAATTATTGTATGGCAGATATTTTCCGGGAGATGGAAAATGTCTGATCGAAACAGATAGTCATCACCGCTTAGGGGGAGAATATATTTTGCAGGAGCAAATATGAAAAACAATCCTGAAAAATTTCAGGTCAGTCATCCGGAGAGAACAGAAGAATCATCGATGATTGAGTTGGTCAGTTTCAAACTTGGGACTGAAGAATTTGCCACCTCCATCCATTGGGTAAATCAAATCATCCGCTACCAGGAGGTGACGCGTGTCCCGCATACACCGCCCTTTGTGGAAGGGGTTATCAATCTACGAGGCCGGGTGATTCCGGTGATTGATCTGCGCAAGCGGTTAAAAATAAAAGCAAATAATGTTGAGATGAAAACACGAATTCTGAATATTGA
>DYQT01000260.1 GCA_020719165.1 Draconibacterium orientale
GCCGTTCATCAGGGCTCAGGCGGCCTCCTGCGAAAAGCCAATCACCTGGCCGGCGGCGCATTGATCGCCGCAGCCAAACAAAAATCAAGGCAGGTTCTGGCTGATCACGTCCGTATCGCTTCCACTGAACTCATCTAATGCCGCACAAGGAGTCAAAACATGTACGACCAAAAAACCATCGCCACAGCTTATAAAATCAACATGTATCTTTATAAACTCCATTTGCTGCTCTGGCAGATTTTTGACGACGACTTCCGCCACTACCGAAAACAAAGACATCTCCAAAACAGGGCCAGACAAAAGCATCTTGTTATAGATCCCTTTTTGCCCATCGACCGCTAAACAGCCTCTGCACTCTTTGTAATCAATAATTTTACAGTCAAAGCCCAGAATGAAGAATCATAACTCTTTATTCTGGGAATCTGCACCTTTGCTATCTGTTGCCACTCGCAACCAGATAATCTGAAAAACCCCGTTATTGTTCAAAATAATCAGGAAATTGATGTCCATTTAATGTGGGATTCAACAATCTGGCTGGCTGCCATTAGCTCGTTACGAGTCGCTGCCCATCGTTTTAGTGTCTGCGATCATCTTAATACAGCATAATTGTTTGTGATAGTAAGAATTCATAATAATCAGCTTGAAAAAAGGTAACACTTTCTCCAGAGAGAAGAAAGGAGAAAGTGCTATGAGCGGGAAGCAGTTTGACCAGCAGCAGAAGGCTGCAATTGTTCAGAATGCCAAAGAGATTGGTTTTAAAGAAGCATCCCGGATAGCCGGGGTGCACTACACAACGGTTTATGATTGGAGCCGTGAGATAGAAGCAATTGGAAAAGAAGCCTTTTTAGTTCGCGAAACAAAGCGCGATGGCAGGGGCATCAAAGAGATCAGTGAAAAGCAGGAACAATTGGTTTTGGATACCCGACGATCCAATCCTGGGTATGGCCCAGGCCAGATTCGGAACCAGTTACGCAGACAGGCTGAGACCGTATCCATTCGAACAGTACGCCGAATTATGGAGGCTAACGGGTACAAGTTCTCCAGCAGAAAGTCAGCCCAGAAAGCAACCCGGTTTGAAGCCAGCCGTCCTTTGGAGCTTGGGCAGATGGATATTTTGCAGTTTTTCATTCATAAGCTTCAGGTGTATCTGATTTTGCTGATTGATGATTTTTCGCGGTTTATTTTGAGTTGGAGTTTATTACAAGAGACTTCCATTGACGCGGTAATTGATGTGGTTCAAAGGGGCATGGTGCGATACGGAAAACTTGAGGAATTATTGACAGACCGGGGGTTTGTTTTTTATTCTTGGAGAAGCGCCAATCGATTTGAGCGATACCTTGAATTGGAGCGAATCGAGCATACCCATGCAAGGCCCCATCATCCGCAAACGCTTGGGAAAGTGGAGGCAATAAACCGCCGGGTCAAGTCTGAGTTGATTACAAGAAAAGAATTTCAGACGGTTCAAGAGGCATCAACGGCAATAGAACAATGGGTCGATCACTATAACTATCACAGAACTCATCAGGGATTGGGAGGTTTTTTGACGCCTGCGGATCGGTTTCATGGAAAGTCCGATCAGGTGCTAAGAGATGTTGCAAGTGGCGTTGATATAACCAAAACCTCGATTGGTATCGAGCGAAGCATTGTCAACTTGGTTGTCGATTCAAGGGGAATGTTGACGTTTTACCTGTTGGGTCAAGCGGTAGCGATCACAGGAGGCGAGCATGTCGGTGGAAATGACTGCAGAAGAAGTGGCGATCATGATTCGAGCCCGTCAATTATTCAGGGAGAAGGGGCTTGCCCCGAATGCGGACATATCCGAGATTTGTCAGGCAGCGGGGATATCGCGGAAAACCGGTTATCAATGGGCTGAAAAGCATGCTGAAAATGATTCTGAACAAAGAAAGCCTATAGAGAATGAACTGGCTCAGATACAGGCCGAATATGCCAGACTGAAAAAGGAATTTGATCAGATCAGTCTGGAGAATCGGGGGCGTAATTTGGCCTGGGAGATTCATGGAGTAGATGCCTATCTGGCTTCAAAAAAAAGCACTATGAGCAGCCGGAAAAAGAAAAAGCGATAAGTTTTTTCAGAAACGAAGTGATTTCTCTGCAACAACTTGCCTGGCTACTGTTTCTGCCGATAGGGACGCTGTCCGGTTGGAACCAGGGCTTTGATCAGAGCATGAAGCCGTATGTCAAAGAGGATCACCGCGGCAAATCTACCAAGGTCAGCATAAAGGTGGTGCGTCAGGTGGTAGAAGCCGCCAGAGCCTCAAAGAAACGGTTGCGACTGAAAAGTTTTGTAAAAACCCTTCGGCAGGATTTGAATCTGGATTTAAGCCGGAAAACTGTTGAACAGATACTGATCGCCAACAATCTCCGGAAAGCGCAAACACGAAAAAAACGGCCCAAATTCTATCAAAGTCTCAAGCTGCGGATTCCCGGTGGGCTGCTGAGTCTTGATGGCAGTGAGCTTGTTGTATGGATCAATAATCATGCAGTGAAATTCAATCTGGAACTGGCGGTTGATGTGGGCACGTTCTGTCACACAGGCTTTAGCATCGATGCCAGTGAAACAGCAAATGCCGTCATTGGGGCCATTAAGCAGCATCAATTGAAATGGGGGAATCCGCTGGGTGTCATTTTCGATCATGGCAGTGCCAATCTGAGTGAAAAGGTCAGCAAATATCTTGATGAACACGGTATTGAAGCAGTTGCGGTGGGACCTTCCAATCCCAAAGGAAATGGAACCGATGAAGGTGCATTCAGCCAGATGAAGCGTGTTCTGGGAGAAATTCGTCTGGATGCCTCATCGCCTGACTCACTGGCAAAAGGGGTGTTGGAAGCCCTCATTCAGGTTTATATAAAGATGCGCAATAAACAACCCCTTCACGAACAGGCCGTCACACCGGTTCAGAATATGCAATGTCCGGTATCGGACAAACAAAAAGAAACGGAACGCCGAAGAATAGTCGCTCATAAAGCCATGCGAAATCATGATAACGTCAATCAACCCAAAATCGATTGTCTGAACGCAATCATTGCCTATCACGGCCTGAACCCGGAACCGCTGGCACTCAAACGGGCTC
The DNA here is from genome assembly GCA_020719165.1 of Draconibacterium orientale. Taxonomy (GTDB): domain Bacteria; phylum Bacteroidota; class Bacteroidia; order Bacteroidales; family FEN-979; genus CAIVAT01. The sequence goes on from DYQT01000260.1 coordinate 3,093, forward strand.
TTGACTGCATCTGCCATTACGATCTAACAGCCATTGCAGATGCAGAGAAAGCTTTTTTAAAAGCCATCAACCGGGATGGCAACCGAAAAACACTGCCTTATTTTTTCGGCATTCTGAGAAATGTACAGCAGCAAATCGATGACGCACGATATCAGGACTATTGCAATAAACGATATAACCAGCAGGCAATGCTTGAAACTGAACGCTATATTGAAAAGAAACAGCAGGAGCCAGAACCGCCGACAATTATCGGCATCGTTAAAATGGCTACAACCGCTGTCACAACAAAACTCAGTTCGATTAAAAAAATGACAATTGGAAGAGTTCAGGAACGGCTGCAGGAACTGTTGAAGGGAAGAAAGTATATCAGCCCGTTAAAGAAACAAATCATTGATGCTATCGGTTCACTGAAAAACTTGGATTTAAATCAGCAGCAACAGGTCTGGAATGTGATTGAATCCCTTCTGGATCCAAAATCAACTATAGAAAGTGTTACCTTGATTTCTTGATTTTATTTGAATTTTTATTGTCCCATTACAAATAGCGAGGTCTTATTTAACTTTAATTAGCGTTTGACAAGGAGGATTTGTTTATGAAGAAAAGTTTATTTTGTATGATTTTAATTCACTGCTGTCCGGTTAACTTTCTTAGAAACGTTGTAACTTACTATATTAACACATAATAAATGGCAAATATTTTTTTGGGATTAAATTTTCATTCTTCACAAAATCGGGGGGTTCTGCCGCGCCTTGTTCCCATAAGCGTCAATTTTAACCGGACAGCATCCTGCAAAAGCGCTGTGAAGACTCAAATCTGGGTAGCTATGGTCTATATCGTTTGCTCGCAAGCTTGAAAGAATGACATCGTTGGGAGCAAAATCAGTTCCAATAGATTACACTTTTTCAGATTAGTATTTTTGAGCAAAAATCGATGGTTCCAAAAGTTCTAATTATTTCTATGCAACGCAGCTGAAATCGTAATATTTATTAACTATATGAATTTACACTATCTACAAGTGTCTATTTTGGTTTTAAGGGCTTGCATAGAGTGCAATAATGGCGCACGAATCTATTGCTGAAATTACACTTTTAACGTTTTTTTACGAATAACATACTGATATCATTCATCGGTTAACCGGACAGCAGTGATC
>DYQT01000261.1 GCA_020719165.1 Draconibacterium orientale
ACCAATTCATACTGGATGAAAGACCTTCCACAAAAGGACTGGCTGCACGAATGGCCTGAATTTACACGCTCTAATTTCCATGGGAGTGTTATTTCGGATCCCTACCGCTCGCAGTTTGATGAAAAGAGAATGTCGGACGGATGGTTTGATACCTCCATGGCCGATTTCAACCAGAAAAACCCTTATGTAGCCAAATACCTGATCCAGAACAGTATCTGGTGGATTGAATTTGCCGGCCTGGATGGTTTACGCCAGGATACGTATCCGTATTCGGATAAAGATTTTATGGCTGAATGGATGCGAGCGCTTCGTGAGGAATATCCCAATCTGAATGTTGTTGGCGAAGTATGGTTAAATTATCCTCCACTGGTTGCCTACTGGCTTGATAACAAGACTAATAAGGACGGTTACCGCTCATACCTTACCAATGTTTTCGACTTTCCGCTAATGGGAGCCGTTCAGAAAGCTTTTACAGAAAAGGAAGGCTGGGACACTGGCATGGCTCGTTTGTATGAAATCCTTGCCCAGGATTTCCTGTACAGTGATCCCACGAAACTCATCACTTTTGCCGATAACCATGATATTGAGCGCATGTACCCGGTTCTGAACACGACAGAAAATGTTAAAATGGCATTGGCTTTCCTCGCCACAACCCGAGGGTTTCCTATGATTTATTATGGAACCGAAGCACTCAGTGATCGTGGTGATTTGAAGGGTGATGCCGGTAAACGTAAAGATTTCCCGGGAGGATGGCAAGGCGACAGCACCAATATGTTTACACGTGAAAACCTGAGCACTGATCAGAAAGATGTCCTGGATTACATAACAACACTTTTCAACTGGCGCAAAAGCAATAAAACGGTTCAGGATGGGATACTTACCCATTATATCCCTGAAGCTGGAATTTATGTTTATTTCCGCACTCTCGACAAGGCTTCGGTAATGGTGATTGTAAATAACAATGAAAACTATTTAAAAACATTGGCTACTGACCGTTTCGCTGAAAACCTTAAAGGCTTCAAATCAGGCAAAGATGTGATGACCGGTAACCAGGTTAAGGACCTCAGCAAAATAGAAGTACCAGCTAAAAGTGTGAAGATTATTGAATTATCAACTAAATGATGAAACTGACTCACTTCCTGGGAATAGTATTTTCCCTTTTAATTTATGAGGTATCAGTTGCCCAGGTAATCTGGCTGAAGCCTGAAAACCCTTCGGTTTCTGATTCAGTTACTTTGTATTTTAATGCTGCCGAAGGGAATAAAGCTTTACTGGACTTTCCGGGTGATGTGTACCTGCACACAGGTTTAATAACAAGCAAAAGTCTCGATGGCCACGACTGGAAATATGTTGTCGGAAACTGGGGAAAAGACGATAAAAGTGTGTTGATGAAACAGGAAGACAAGAACCTGTATTCGTATCGTTTTGTTATTAAATCCTTTTATAAGATAAGACCGGAAGATATTGTAAACCAATTGGTTTATGTTTTTCGTAACGGCGATGGAAGCCTTGTCGGGAAAACAAAAGAGAACGAAGACATCCTCGTTGCGGTTAGCGGATATAAGCCAAAAGTGCAGGAAGCATCCGGCAGTAATAAGGAATTACACAAACTTATCCGGGTTGAACAGTTGCCAACTTTATGGAATGTAGTTACCGATAAAGGAACAATATCTGTCAAACCATTTTCTGAAACCATAGTAGAAACTACCTATTTCCCTGAAGGAATTTCAAAAGCCGATGTTTCGCATTCAGTAGTGATGCAACCGGGAATAGGTACACTCACTTCGGAGCAAATCCCATCCGGTTACCTGCTTCGTAACGGTGAAATGACAATTACAGCAAACGCAGATCCGTTTTATCTGACGTATATTTACAAAGGCGATACTTTGCTGAGTGAGGAAACTGGTTTTTTCAGTAAGCCTGGAAATTCAGGTGTACGTTTTGCCTTAAAGCCAGGTGAGAAAGTTTACGGTGCCGGTGAAAGAGCCATACTAATGGATCGCCGCGGGAAAAAACTCCTGCTTTATAACAGGCCTGCATATGGGTATGAATATGGTGCTCTCCAGCTTAACTATTCAGTTCCGATGACCATTTCATCGCGCAAATATGCCATCCTTTTTGATAATCCCCAGAAAGGATATGTGGATATTGGGAATACAGAGCCAGCAGTTACAGAATGGAATGCGATAGGTGGAACAGCACGTTATTACCTGATTGCAGGAAGCACTTATCCTGAAATTTCAAATTCCTATACGCAACTTACCGGTCGCCAGCCTCTGCCTCCGCGCTGGGCATTGGGAAACCTGCAAAGCCGCATGGCTTACCGCAACCAGCAAGAAACCGACAGCATCGTTACTCTGATGCAAAAGAAAGGATTCCCTGTGGATGCCGTAATTCTTGATTTTTATTGGTTTGGCGATAGTATCCAGGGCCATCTTGGGAAACTCGACTGGTACAAAAAAGCCTGGCCCGATCCGGTTGGCATGATTGAAAAATTCAGAAAACAAGGCATAAAAACCATTCTGATTACCGAACCGTATGTAATCGATACCGTTGCCAATCATAAAGATGCAGCGGCAAAAGGTGTTTTTGTGACAGATAGTCTCGGCAAACCATATATCGACAAACAGTTTTATTTTGGTGCCGGCAGCCTCATCGATATTTTTAAACCCGAAGCCCGCGACTGGTTCTGGCAGAAATACAAAAAACAGATTGATATCGGAGTTGCTGCCTGGTGGGGCGACCTTGGTGAACCGGAAAGCCATCCGGCAGATATCTGGCATATAAACGGGAAAGCCGACCAGGTTCATAATATTTACGGCCATTACTGGGATAAAATGCTGTTCGAGAAATATGCCGAAAACTACCCGGACACACGTTTGTTTCATCTTCAACGTTCAGGCTTTGCCGGTTCGCAGCGATATGCAGCTTATCCCTGGACAGGCGATGTTTCGCGCAGCTGGGGTGGATTACAAGCACAGTTACCGTTGTTGCTGACTATGGGTATGAACGGATTAGGATATATCCATTCCGATGCAGGAGGATTTGCACAAGGGGTAAAAGATGATGAACTTTACACACGTTGGCTTCAGTTTGCTGTGTTTACGCCAATTCTTAGACCACACGGTTCTGTAATTCCGAGCGAACCGGTTTTCTGGAGTGAAAAAACACAGGATATTGTGCGCACTTACATGAAGTTACGGTATGCCATGTTACCTTATAACTACACTTTGGCTTATCAGAATGCTACCACTGGTTCACCACTCATGCTACCACTTTTTTACCAGTTTGCAAACGATACAGCCGCCTGCCGTATAGAAGATGAGTATATGTGGGGCGAAAACCTGCTTGTTGCTCCGGTCATCAAAAAAGGACTTACAAGCCGTAGCATTTATTTCCCCGAAGGCAAATGGTTTGATTTTACTACAGGAAACGAATACCCCGGAAATAGCCGTATTGACTTTCCTTTAACAATCGAAAACCTTCCGGTTTTTGCCAAAGCCGGCAGCTTTATTCCGATGACTAAACCGGTAACTTCAACCGACTACTACGACGGAGGAAACTATGTGGTCCGGTACTATCCTTCCGGGCAATCCTCATTCAGGCAATATGAAGATAACGGCCTTGACAGTAAATCACTTTCCGAAGGAAAATTTGAACTGATCACTTACAAAGGTTTAAAGGAATTACAGAAAACTACCGTTACAATTACCAAAACCGGTTCCTGGGAACGAATGCCAGCCAGCCGCTCCATGAAACTGGAAATACGAACCGGTAAAAAAGCTGCAAAGGTTTTGGTTAATGGAAAAGCAGTAAAAATCAAAGCCGAAAAAGGAAAATCCCCAGGGAGGAAAACCACAGCAACCTATGATGAAAAATGGCTGTATGTATACTTCAACTGGGACGGGAAACCTATAACTATCGAAATACTTGAAAATATGCACCCGTAAAGACGCGATGCTCGCGTCTCATGTATTTGCGATGCTCGCGTCTCTTGTATTTGCGATGTTTACGTCTCTTGTGTTTGCGATGCTCGCGTCTCCTGTATTTGCGATGCTCGCGTCTCTGTTATTGCAGAGTAGAGACGCAAGCATTGCGTCTCTACAGCAATAATGAAACCATTATAAAAACCAATAACAAAATAAATATGAAAACCCTAACAAAATCCTTCCTTATGCTTTGCTGCATCTCTTTC
>DYQT01000053.1 GCA_020719165.1 Draconibacterium orientale
AGGGGGATAATCATCATGTCGGCAGGATTTAAGGAGATCGGCGATGATGGGAAAAAACTTGAAGACCAGATCAGCGCCGAAATACGAAAATACGAGGGGATGCGGGTTATCGGTCCGAATTGCCTTGGAATCATTGTTCCCGGGCTAAAATTGAATGCCTCTTTTGCAGCCGATATGCCCAAACCCGGAAACATTGCCTTTATCTCCCAGTCAGGAGCGTTGTGTACCTCTGTACTTGACTGGGCCATGGAAGGGAAAATCGGGTTTTCCCAATTTGTTTCCATCGGAAACAGCATCGACGTGGAGTTTGGCGACCTGATCGATTATTTTGGGGAAGATGAGCAAACCCACTGCATCATCCTGTATATCGAATCTATTCAGAACCCGCGAAAATTCATGACTGCCGCCAGAGCCTTTGCGCGTAAAAAGCCCATCATCGTTTATAAGGCCGGAAGATTTCCCGAATCGGCGCAGGTAGCAGCCTCGCACACAGGGGCCATGGCCTCGGAAGATGCCGTTTATGACGCCGCCTTTCAGCGGGCAGGATTGGCCAGAGTGTATGAAATCGGCGACATTTTCAGTGTAGCGGAGATGATTGGCAGAGGCAAATTTCCTCAGGGACCGCGGCTGGGCATCATCACCAACGCAGGCGGCCCGGGTGTGATGGCAACCGATGCTTTGATTGCAGCAAACGGCGTGCTGGCTCAACTCTCGCCAGAAACAACCGCTTTACTGAATGAAAACCTTCCGGCCTACTGGTCGCATGGCAATCCGGTTGATGTGTTGGGAGATGCCCGGGCAAAACGCATTGCCAAAGCCACCCAGATCGTGCTGGCCGACCAGGGCGTCGATGCGGTACTCGTCATCCTCACACCACAGGCCATGACCAATCCAAACGCTACCGCCAAGGAGATCAGCGCACTCGTTTCATCTACCAGAAAGCCGATTCTGGCCGCATGGCTGGGCGGACACAGCATGCACGAAGCCGACGACATTCTGGTTGAGAGCGGCATTCCTTCTTATAAAACGCCCGAACAGGCCATCAGGGCCTTTATGACCATGGTGGCCTATAACCGAAATCTGGCCACTTTGTATGAAACTCCCAAAGATATTCCGGTTGAATTCACCTTAGACCGCCAGCAACTCCGGGAATCCTTTTTGCAGATGATCGCCGGACGATCCGCGATTCTTCCTGAAGATACATCAAAGACCCTCCTCGAAAACTTTGGCATCTCAACCACCAAACCATACTTTGCAGCCGATGCCGACGAAGCCGTAGAAATTTCTTCCCGCATCGGCTATCCGGTCGTTTTGAAGATTCACTCTCCCGACATCACGCATAAGTCGGATGTTGGCGGCGTGCAGTTGAATCTTGGAACTGAAAAGCTGGTCAGGGCTGCCTTTGAACGAATCATGGAGTCGGCCAAAACAAAGCAACCCGAAGCAAGAGTTGAGGGAGTGACGGTGCAGAAAATGGTCTCCTCCAAAGATTCGGTGGAGATGATCCTGGGCATTAAAAAAGATAACATTTTCGGCACTGTGCTCATGGTTGGCATGGGTGGAATCACCGCCGAACTCTTTGGCGATAAAGCGCTTGGCTTCCCTCCGCTCAACGAACGGCTGGCCCGGCACATGATCGAATCGCTTAAAATTTATCCCTTGCTCCGCGGATATCGCGGAACCCCGGCGAAAAGTGTCGACAAACTCCTGCAGGTGTTGATCAGGTTGTCATATCTCGCTGCTGATTATCCTGAGATCGCGGAACTTGATATCAATCCATTGCTGGTTACGGCTGATGATGTAATCGCCCTCGATGCCCGGATTGTGGTAGATGCGGCGGCAACCCGGCAGGAAGACGATCCATACGCGCACCTCGCTTTGCACCCATATCCGGAGAAATATGTAAAATCAACCGTGCTGCAGGATGGTACCGCCGTCCTGCTGCGCCCTATCAAACCGGAGGATGAACCGTTATGGCTTGCCATGCTCGGATCTTGTTCCAAGGAGTCGTTATACAGCCGGTTCCGTTATTTTTTCCATTGGGAAACCCATGAGGTGGCCACACGCTATTGTTACATCGATTACGATCGCGAAATAGCCATCGTGGCGGAAATCATGGAAGAGGGTCAAAAAAAACTGATCGGTGTTGGTCGCCTCGTTGCTGATCCCGATCACGAAACGGTGGAATTTGCCATTCTGATTGCAGATGCATGGCAACAAAAAGATTTGGGGAACATCCTCACCGATTTTTGCCTGGAGGTGGCGGAGAGCGGAAAGTTAAAAAAAATCGTTGCACAAACCACCCCCGACAATAAAAGAATGATTTCGGTTTTTCAAAAAAGGGGCTTCGATGTCAGGATAAATAATCATGATTCGACAGTCGATGTTTCAAAAACCATAAAATAATTAACACAACTATTCGTTTTAACCCAAAATTTGATGAACATGACCTTGAACAAACACCTGAACCTTGTTGGATTTCTCATTGCCATCGGCATTCTTGCCTCCTGTGCGATAGCTCCCCACCCCAATGAAAAAATTATTGTAGGAACCTGGAGACCTGTAAAAGCCGAAAAAATAGTTGACTCTTCGGCACTACAGGCAGCGGCAACCCTAGCCGGTAATTCAGGTCAGAAACAATCGAAAGACGGAAGACCGGCCGGCGACGGAGGAGCATCGAGGAAAGAGGCAACCCTCGACCGGCTTGTGCAGAGTGAAATGCGCGCTACCATGGAGATTTTAGCCAACCATACCGCCATCAAAAACTTTCCCGGCAAACCCTTGCACGCTACCTGGAAAATGAAAGGCAAGGGTACCCGGATTGTGGCGAAAAACGTGGAGAATAAAATGAAATTCACCATCGAAATCCTGGAGATCAATAAAGAGCAGATCGTTGTGATTGAACATGCCCCGGTGGGAGATGTGAAAATAACCTACGAGCGGCAATTTTAACCTTAACTAGAAGAATTTAAGGGATTTAGCTTTGTTAAGTCCCTTTTTTGTTGCAATTTATTTGGAAATGGTCTAAATTAATTTTTATATTTGCCGGCTGAAACTTTAAACATACAACCATGAAAAACATTTTTAAAACCACACTATTTGCCGGAGCACTTGTCTCCCTCATTATTTCAGGATGCTCAAAAACCGAGGAATTGATACCTGAAGATCCAATTCCCGCATCTCAAGGGGCTCCCACCATTACCATCAGCGACGGTTACGGAGCACTGGCAGCCGTTAGATCGGTATCCTATACGACTGTTGCCGGCATAACCATCCCGCTGGAGGTGAACACCGCCGTGGCCGCATTTACAACCGCGACGGGTTCCAGCACTTTGGTCGATGCCGGAACTGTTACCCTCAATGCCAAAGGGCTTACAAAATCATCCAACAATGCCTATGTTTACCAGAATCTTCTCGACCCATTGTCATTTAGCACCCTCTCCTGGAATGTCACCGGTTCGTCGTCGGTTCCCGCGATCAGCTATACCGACGACAGGCAGATTCCCGACTACTCCGGATTCAGCGCCCTTCCAACCACCATTTCCCGGTCGGCCGGCGTGACCATTTCCCTGGGTAGTGCTGTAAGCAATGCCGACTCAGTATATGTGACAGTAAGCGATTACAACAACCACTATTTGCTCAAACGGGTAGCGGGAAATGCTGCTGAATGTGTTTTCAGCGCCTCCGACCTTTCGGGATTCACCGCAGGCGATGGAATGGTTCAGGTTTGCCCCTGGAATTATAAATCGGAAGATATCAACAGCAAAAAGTTCTATTTCATCATCGAATCTGCTTTTACAAAACAGGGAATTACCATCAATTAATTTGGGTCTTTTTAGACGCTGTCAGGTCTTTCAGACACTGACAGGTCTGAGCGGCCATTAAACCTGACAGTGTCTGCAAGACCTGTCAGTGTTTAATGAAACCGGTATTTATCTGAACAACCTTTTAACCCGCCCCAGAGCGGGTTTTTTTACAATATGCAGCAATTATGAGTACCTTTATCCCATGAATCCTCCAGGCAAATCAATTAGCACTTTTATATCTATCGGTATTGTAAAAACATTCCTAGATGCTGTCAGGTCTTTTTAGACGCTGTCAGGTCTTTTTAGACGCTGTCAGGTCTTTCAGACACTGACAGGTCTGTCAGTGTTTAATAAAACCGGTATTTATCTGAACAAGTTTTAACCCGCCCCAGAGCGGGTTTTTTTACAATATGCAGCAATTATGAGTACCTTTATCCCCATGAATCCTACAGGCAAATCCATTAGTGCTTTTATATCTATCGGTATTGTAAAAACATTCCTGGCTTTTTCATTAACTGCGATTTTCAACTGCATCTCGTTTGCTCAGCCCTGTTCCTGCAACCATACGATCACCAACGAGCAAACTGGAGTAAACGGCGCTACACTGAATGTTCAACCGGGCGACACTGTATGCATCATGGCCGGTTCAAGGGACTATTTATACCTGAGTAACTTTCATGGCGATTCGCTGCACTACATCGTATTTATCAACTGCGGTGGTTCTGTAACCGTTCAGAACAACTATTACATGTATGGAATCAAGTTCTCCAATTCAACCTATTTCCGGTTTACCGGTTCGGGGGTCGACTCTGTCAAATATGGAATCAAAGTGCTTGAAAGCGCTCCAGGGTGCAACGGACTTTCCCTTGACGATAAAAGCTCCAACTTTGAGATTGACCATCTTGAAATAGCCAATACCGGCTTTGCAGGCATTGTATCGAAAACCGAACCAAGATGCGATTTAACTACGAACCGGGGTTTTTTCACCCAATATCAAACGGTTTTTCACGACAACTATATTCACAACACAGGAGGAGAGGGTTTTTACATCGGCCATTCCTTTTATACCGGGTACGCCGTAACCTGCAATGGCCTCCCTGATACACTATATCCGCATGAAATTAAAGGTGTTAGAGTGTATAACAACATTGTTGAAAACGCGCACTGGGATGGCATCCAGGTGAGTTGCGTTACCGAAGATTGCGAAATTTACGGAAACACGGTAACCGGCTACGGAGCATCTGCCGTAAGCAGTCAGAACAATGGAATCCAGATGGGCGGCGGAACTACCGGGAAATGCTACAACAACTTCATCTCCAATGGCACCGGCAACGGGATTGTGGTGTTTGGAACCGGGAATAATCTCATTTTCAACAATGTAATCGTGAATGCCGGACTTAATTTTTACCCAAACGATCCTGCCAAACGTATTCATGGGATTTTTTGTGATGACCGGGCAACTGTTCCGGGGCGGTATTTTAATTTCGTCAACAATACCATCGTACACCCAAAAACCGATGGCATCAGGTTTTCAAGCCTGGAAAGCACCAACAATCAGATTCTCAACAACATCATCATCCACCCCGGATCACTCGGCAGCTATTCAACCAATTCACAGAGTTTTATCAACCTGCTGCCCGGAGTGGATGTCACGTTATCAAATAATTACACTGAGCTGTTTATGTCCGGAATTCAATTCAGAGATACCCTGGCTGACAATTTCAGGTTGCTTAACAACTCCCCCGCCAGGGATACCGGGACAGATGTGTCGCCAATGGAGATAATTTTCGACCACGACAACCTGTCAAGACCATATGCTGCAGGTTTTGACATCGGGGCTTTTGAGCACAATCCCGATAATGTATGGACCGGAACCCTCTCCTCCTCCTGGGAAGTGGCCGGAAACTGGTCAAAGAAAGATATTCCTTTGCCCGAAGAAAATGTGATTATTCCCGGCGGAACCCTGCATCCGCTAGAAGTGACTTCCACCGGAATCGTATGCAATCATCTCCTCATCGGCCCCGGAGCTTCTCTTTTGCTGTTTCCAACTGCCTCGATAACCGTATCCGGAAATCTGACCATCCAGCCGGGCGGAACCATGGAAAACCATGGAGTCCTAAACATGAAAGGAAACCTGATCAACCTGAATCCATAAGATTTTTCAAATACATGCAGGTTTCAGCCTATTTAACATACGCCGCACTATGGTTTGACTTTTTTTCTCCGATAATAAATTGTATTTTTGTATGCAGAATAGTCCAACTGATTTATAATTAATCTTTTATACCCATAAACCATGAATTTCGAATTTACCGAAGAACAAATCATGATCCGTCAATCGGCACGGGATTATGCACAGCGCGAACTTATCAAGGATGTTTTGGAACGCGATGCAAAAGCCGAATTTCCGACTCAGCATGTTAAAGCGCTCGCTGAACTGGGATTTCTGGGAATGCTGGTCGATACCAGATATGACGGTGGAGGCATGGACACCGTTTCGTATGTACTTGCCATGGAAGAAATTTCAAAAATTGACAGTTCCGTTTCTGTGATCATGTCGGTAAATAATTCATTGGTTTGTTACGGAATTGAAGCCTTTGGTACAGAAGAACAAAAGGAAAAATGGCTCAAACCCCTGGCGCGCGGCGAAAAGATCGGGGCCTTCCTTCTTTCCGAGCCCGAAGCAGGCAGCGATGCTACCTCGCAGCGAACAACTGCCATCGACAAAGGGGACCATTATCTGGTTAACGGCGTAAAAAACTGGATAACAAATGGCAACTCCGCCTCTACCTATGTTTTAATTGCCCAAACACATCCCGACAAAAGCCATAAAGGGATCAATGCGTTTGTTGTTGACCGGCATTCGCCGGGAATCACCCTCGGTCCGCATGAGGATAAAATGGGGATGCGCAGCAGCGACACTCACTCGGTGATGTTTACCGATGTAATCGTGCCAAAAGAGAACCGGATTGGCGAAGATGGTTTCGGGTTCAAATTTGCCATGAAAACCCTTGAAGGCGGGCGAATCGGTATAGCGGCGCAGGCGCTGGGGATCGCACAGGGAGCCTATGAACGTGCCCTTCAATACGCGAAGGAACGGAAAACGTTTGGTACGGAAATTATCAACCACCAGGCGATTGCATTTAAACTGGCCGAGATGCACACCCGGATTGAAGCAGCGCGCTATTTTTGCCTGAATTCGGCCTGGTTAAAGGATCAGGGAAAACCTTACGGCACAGCCAGCGCCATGGCCAAATACTGGGCCGCCGAAACGGCCATGTACGTAACCACCGAAGCAGTCCAAATCCATGGAGGATACGGCTATGTGAAAGAATATCATGTGGAGCGGCTGATGCGGGAGGCCAAACTAACCCAGATTTATGAAGGTACCAGCGAAATACAACTGATGATTATCTCCAGGGCCATCGCGGGTTGATGTGCTAATGTGCTGATGTGCAAATAAGCACATCAGCACATCAGCACATCAGCACATCATCACATCAATTAACCATTAAAAGATGAACTCTCCAGAAGTATATAAGCCCGAACACCATATCCGCATCGTTACGGCAGCCTCTCTTTTCGACGGACACGATGCAGCCATCAACATCATGCGGCGAATACTGCAGGCCAGCGGTGCCGAAGTGATCCATCTTGGACACAACCGTTCGGTGCAGGAGGTTGTCGATTGTGCCATTCAGGAGGATGTTCAGGCCATTGCCATCACCTCATACCAGGGTGGACACATCGAGTACTTCAAGTATATGTATGATCTTCTCCGGGAGAAAAACTGCAGCCACATCCGGATTTTTGGCGGTGGAGGAGGTGTGATTTTACCGCATGAAATTTCCGAATTGCAGGATTATGGAATTGCACGTATCTATTCTCCCGATGATGGCCGCCATATGACCCTTCAGGGAATGATCAACGATGTGCTGATGAAATGCGATTTTCCTGTTGGAAATCAGGACGAGTTTGACCTTGAAAAGATTTATCGTAAAGATTTCAAGGAAGTTGCCGGACTGATTTCAGCCGCTGAGAACTTTCCGGAAAAGGGCCGGTCATTATTTGAAAAAATAGAAAAAGAGGCAATTGAGAAAAAAATTCCTGTTCTCGGAATTACCGGTACAGGTGGCGCCGGCAAGTCATCGCTGGTTGATGAAATTGTGCGCAGATTTTTGGCAGATCTTGAAGATAAAACGCTTGCCATCATCTCCATCGACCCGTCGAAACGTAAAACAGGAGGTGCTTTGTTAGGCGACCGGATCCGGATGAATGCTATTTTCAACCCACGTGTGTACATGCGTTCACTCGCCACCCGGCAATCGAATCTGGCTCTTTCAAAATACGTGAAAGATGCCATCAATGTGGTCAAGGTTGCCGGATTTGACATGGTGATCGTTGAGACCTCCGGCATTGGCCAGTCCGACACCGAGATCGTTGACCACAGCGACGTAACCCTGTACGTGATGACTCCGGAATATGGCGCCGCCAGCCAGCTTGAAAAAATCGACATGCTCGACTTCGCCGACCTGGTGGCCATCAACAAATTCGACAAACGCGGTGCCCTCGATGCCTTAAGGGATGTAAAAAAACAATATCAGCGCAATCATAAATTTTTCGACAAACCGGTAGAAGAGATGCCGGTTTATGGAACTGTAGCCTCGCAGTTCAACGATCCCGGGGTGAATGAACTTTATAAGGCATTGCTCGATACCGTGAAGGCGAAAACAACCATTTCATTGCCCAGCCATTTTGTTGCGGGAGTTGAAATGACGGAGAAGATTTTTATCATTCCTCCGTCGAGAACCCGTTACCTGGCTGAAATTGCCGAAACTGTGCGCAATTACAATCACCATACAACCATCCAGTCGAAGGTTGCTCAACATCTATATGGCATCGCTCAAACCATCGAAACCATCAGGGAAAATCCGGAAAAGCACAACAGTTCGTCCATCTCCGGAACCTGCAATAAGTCAGGCATGCTGCTTGAACTCGATCTGCTGTTTGAGCAAACGCTCCGTCAACTGGACCCGGAGAATCACGACATTCTGAAAAACTGGAGCGACAAAGTCAAATCCTACAAGGATGATTTTTACATCTACAAGGTTCGTGATAAGGAGATCAAAGTTGACACCCATACCGAATCCTTGTCCCGACTTAAGATCCCTAAAATCTCGATGCCGCGCTACGAAGCCTGGGGCGACATTTTAAGGTGGAGCCTGCGGGAAAATGTTCCCGGCGAATTTCCCTATGCCGCCGGCGTATTCCCGTTTAAGCGCGAAGGTGAAGATCCCACCCGGATGTTTGCCGGTGAAGGCGGTCCGGAAAGAACAAACAAGCGTTTCCACTATGTTTCGATCGGAATGCCTTTTGTAAGGCTTTCAACAGCATTTGATTCTGTGACCCTCTATGGTTTTGATCCCGGGCTCAGACCCGATATCTATGGTAAAATCGGCAATGCAGGGGTTTCCATCGCATGCCTTGATGATGCCAAAAAGCTCTATTCCGGATTCGACCTGGTAAGCCCGAAAACTTCCGTTTCGATGACCATCAATGGCCCCGCACCAACCATGGTTGGCTATTTCATGAATGCCGCGGTCGATCAGTTGTGCGAAAAGTACATCATCCAGCATGAGATGACAGAGGAGGTTGATAAAAAAATTACCGCTATTTTCAGCAAAGCCGGCACCACGCGTCCGCGCTACCAGGGAGAACTGCCTCCGGGGAACGATGGATTGGGGCTGATGCTGCTGGGGGTAACCGGCGACCAGGTACTTCCGGCCGCGGTATATGAAAAGCTCAGGAAGGAGGCCCTGAGCCAGGTTCGGGGAACTGTACAGGCCGACATCCTCAAGGAAGATCAGGCACAAAACACCTGTATTTTCTCTATCGATTTTGCATTGAAGATGATGGGCGACATCCAGCAGTATTTCAATGACAACAATGTACGCAACTTCTATTCCGTCTCCATCTCCGGATATCACATCGCTGAGGCAGGCGCCAACCCCATCTCCCAGCTTGCCTTTACCCTTGCCAACGGGTTTACCTATGTGGAATATTACGTTTCCCGCGGAATGGATGTCAACAAATTTGCTCCGAACTTATCGTTTTTCTTTTCCAACGGCGTTGATCCCGAATATTCGGTTATTGGTCGGGTGGCCAGGCTCATCTGGGCCAAAGCCATGAAATTCAAATACAAGGCTGATCCAAGGTCGCAGATGCTGAAATACCATATTCAAACATCAGGGCGATCACTGCATGCCCAGGAAATCGACTTTAACGACATCCGCACCACCCTGCAGGCTTTATATGCCATTTACGACAACTGCAACTCCCTGCATACCAATGCATACGACGAGGCCATTACGACCCCTACCGAAGATTCGGTACGCCGGGCCATGGCTATTCAGATGATCATCAACAACGAACTCGGATTGGCAAAAAACCAGAATCCATTGCAGGGAGCCTTCATCATTGAAGAGCTGACCGACCTGGTGGAGGAGGCCGTAATGCTGGAGTTTGAGCGCATCTCCGAGCGCGGCGGGGTGCTTGGAGCCATGGAAACAATGTATCAGCGCAGCCGGATCCAGGAAGAGAGTCTTTATTACGAAACCCTTAAACATACCGGGAAACTTCCGATTATCGGTGTAAATACCTTTCTTTCCAGCAAAGGCTCTCCAACAGTACTTCCCGGGGAGGTGATACGGGCAACGGAAGAGGAAAAACAACACCAGATTACGATGCTGGAAAACCTCCACCAAACAAATAGTGAAAAATCGGCTGCAATGATTGAAAATCTGAAGAGGGCCGCAACAAAAAATAGTAATATCTTTGAAAGCTTGATGGAAGCAACCAAGTGTTGTTCCATCGGACAAATTACTGATGCCCTGTTCGAAGTTGGCGGACAGTATCGTCGAAGCATGTAAAACATTAAAAATCAATCGTATGATCCCGTTTAACATCTTGGTTGTCAACCCTAAAGATTACTTAACTCAGATTGCTGTTTATCAGAATCACAAACTCCATTACATGATCAGCCGGAGGCATTCGGCAGAAGAACTTTCGCAATTTAAAACAATATACGACCAGGTTCAGTTTCGCAAGGACTGTGTAATCAGAGAGGTAAAAAACAATGAATTCCGCCTTGATGAACTAAAAATCGTCATATCGCGCGGAGGCTTGATAAAACCGGTGCAGTCGGGCGTTTTTGAGGTAAATGAACTGCTGAAGGCCGACCTTTTACACAGTCCGGTGGGAGAAGATGTTATTAACATTGCCGGGTTACTGGCAGATGCCATCGCATCGGAGGTGCCTGGTGCAAAGGCCATGATAGCCGATCCTACCGTGGTTGATGAGTTTCACGAACTGGCCAGGATAACAGGCTCTCCCGAAATCAGAAGAAAATCCATTTTTCATGCCCTCAACCAAAAGGCGGTGGCGAAAATGCATGCCGAAACCCACAAGCAAACATACAATGAGTTGAACCTTATCGTGGCCCATATCGGAAATGGGACCACGGTAGGAGCCCACCGGAAAGGCCGCGTAGTTGATGTGAACCAGGGATTTGAAGGCGATGGACCATTTTCGATGGTGCGCAGCGGCTCGCTGCCCACGGGCGATGTTGTAAGAATGTGCTTCAGCGGAACAAAATCCTTTGATGAAATGCTGTGTTTGCTCACCCATTGCGGCGGTGTGAATGCCCATCTCGGGACCCGGGACATCCTTGAAATCGAAAATCGCATCAACAACGGAGATGCCCATGCCAAACTCATCATGGAGGCCATGGCCTACCAGGTTTCAAAGAGCATCGGAGAGATGTTTGCGGTGCTCAAAGGGGAGGCCGATGCCATCCTTATTACCGGTGACATTGCACACAGCCAGTTTGTGGTGCGCAATATCATTGAACATGTTGAAAAATTCGCCCCGATCTTCCTTTATGCCGGCGACAACGAGCTGCAAGCCATGGCCGGCAATGCATTGCGGGTGCTGAAGGGAGAGATGCAGGTTCAGGAATATGTTTGAAAAAATACTACATGAAACTATATCCCATCAATACCGGAAATCTC
Source organism: Draconibacterium orientale (assembly GCA_020719165.1). Taxonomy (GTDB): domain Bacteria; phylum Bacteroidota; class Bacteroidia; order Bacteroidales; family FEN-979; genus CAIVAT01. The sequence continues at coordinate 11,876 of DYQT01000053.1, forward strand.
AAACTCGACGGCGGCGCCATGTTTGGCGTGGTGCCGAAGGTGATCTGGGGTAAAACCTATCCCAGCGACGAAAACAATCTCTGCAACTGGTCGATGCGTTGTTTACTGATCGTTGAAGGCGACCGGAAAATTCTGATCGATTGCGGAATCGGAGACAAACAAACTGAAAAGTTTTTTTCAAACTATCACCTCAATGGGGATGATACCCTTGAAAAATCGCTGGCCGTGCACGGATTTGCCCCGGATGACATCACCGATGTGATTCTTACCCATCTTCACTTTGACCATGCCGGAGGAGCTGTTCGCTGGAATGCTGACAGGACAGGTTATGATGTAACTTTTAAAAATGCCATTTATTGGACCAGCCGTCAGCAATGGGAGTGGGGAACCAATCCGAACAATCGCGAAAAAGCCTCCTTTTTAAAGGAGAACATCCATCCCATTAAAGAAAAAGGCCGGCTGGAGCTGATTGATGGAGACACAGAACTGTTTCCGAATGTTTCCGTCCGCATTTTCAACGGGCACACCGATGGGCAGGTTATTCCGTTCATCCTCTACAAAGGCAAAACAATCGTGTACATGGCCGATTTGCTTCCTTCTGCTGCACATATTCCCCTGCCCTGGGTGATGAGTTACGACACCCGCCCGCTGATCACGCTCAAAGAAAAAGAGGCCTTTATGGCTGAAGCCGCTCAAAATGGTTATGTGCTGTTTTTTGAGCACGACCTTTACCGCGAATGCTGTACGGTGGAGATTGCCGAAAAGGGAATCAAGATGAAAGAGAGTTTCGCACTGGAAATGGTGTAACCCAACATTTCATTTCAGAGCCTGTTTAAATTTCTTAATTCGGTTGCAGCACTTGATATTACCGGTGAATTTGCAGCCGCAGTGCGGGTTTTACTTGTAGTTACATTTGCCATTGTTCTTCGTTTATTTTGGTGACCGTAGGCCGCCGAAATACACCCGCATTGCTCGCCTGAATGCACGTTAGGCCACATGGTTTTTCTTCATTCGCGATAATAGCCCATTAATGGATAAATCTTCATCCAGGTTTGGCCAATGAATTCCATAACCAGAAGGGGAAATTTTAAAGTTGTTTCTTTCCTTCTCATCGGCAATGGCTAACTTTTTAGATATTTCATTGATTTTAAAAAAATATTGTTGGTCATTAAGAACCAAAACAAGATTTTCCTGTTCAAAATAGATATTAGATATTTTATATGCTTCCATGGCTCATATTGTTTTAAAATATTTATTCCATTCTGATACAATATATTCAAAATGTTCATAAATAATTTTTTTGATTTCTCTTTTCGCTTGAGGAGTAAAATTGAATGAGAATGCCTCTTTTATTTCAAAGTTTTCCACATCTATCCAGAACTTTATTTCCATTTCTGCTTTTTCAGCATGAACATGAATGGATTCATGACTTTCATTGGAATAGAAAAAAATTCTCCAGCCGGCGATAACAAGAATAGTTGGCATTTTTTATTTCAAAGGTACAAAGGAAATCATAATCTTTTTAATCGCTGCAAAAACATTGGCTAAGCAAAGTTCTTGCCTTGTGGCCTAACTGTGCCGTAGGCACAAGATATGGGTAAACGTCTCTTATTCATTGATCCTAATCAATTGGATTGATTGTTGAAAATATTTATTTGTATGTACAATATTATTTTTTATCTTTGTACCCGAAATGAATGACAAAACCATATATTGCAATTGTTTATACTATTCGGTCAATGCATTGGCAAGAATAATCACCAAAATGGCCGAAGAGGAATTCTCGGCAGTAAACCTTGCACCAAGCTATGCGTTTGTGGTGATGACGGTGAATAAAAATCCCGGTATTCAGGCTGGTGAACTGGCAGAGATCATGATGCTTACTCCTTCTACCGTGTCGAGACTTGTGGAGAAACTTGAAAAACAACATTTGGTCAAAAAACACACCGAAGGGCGGAATACCCTGATCTATCCGACATCCAAATCGGTGGAGATCAATGAAGCGATTAAAGCAGCATGGGATAAACTATATCAGCGTTATGTTAATATCTTGGGTGAAGAAAAAGCCCGGCAGTTAACCGGGGATGTCTATCAATCAGCTTTAAAAATGGGAGCACATTAACAATTTTAATTAATAATTTGTATGTACAATTAAACAATCACTAAAACTTAAATAAAATGAAAAAATATGTAATCACAGGAGCAACCGGAAAAATTGGCACAATCATTTCCAAAAACCTGCTTGCCGGGGGTCAGAAAGTAACCGTAATTGCCCGCAATGCCGATAAATTAAAAGAGTTGGTTGATTTGGGGGCTGAGGCCATGGCCGGGAGTAATTATGACAGGCAATTCCTGGTTGAAGCATTCAAAGGGGCTGATGCCGTTTTTTGTCTGATGATGCCCGACATGTTCGCAACCGACGTTTTAAAAGAACAAAAACAAATTGCCGATAATTTTTATGAAGCTGTAAAGGCCAACAACGTTCCGAATGTTGTTTTGCTCAGCAGTGTGGGAGCCCATTTGCGCAAAGGCGCCGGAATTGTTGACGGGCTTGGCTATATGGAAGAGCTATTTCTTCAGTTAAAAGAGGTGAATGTGTTGAACCTTCGTCCGACCTATTTTATGGAAAACACCTTTGGCTTGATTGGAACGATCAAACAAATGGGAATTGCCGGAACTCCCGTTAGTCCCGACCAACGGTTTCCAATGGTGGCCACCAAAGACATTGGCGCGGTTGCTGCAAAAAGATTGCTCGATTTGAATTTCAGGGGCAACACAACCGAATTTGTTCTTGGTCCGAAAGATATTTCCTATGCTGAAGTAACTGCACTTGTCGGACAATCGATTGGCAAGCCAGATTTGCAGTATGTGCAGTTCCCGTATGAAGATGCCACGAAAGCCATGGTCGCTTCCGGTTTTTGCGGAGAGGATGCCGCCAGGTTAATGGTTGAACTTGCCAGGGCTATCAATGATGGAACCTTGCTGAACGGGCATCAGCGGACTGACGCAAATTCAACACCAACCAGCTACGAGGAGTTCTCTCAGGTATTTGCCTGGGTTTACCAGAACAGCTAACCTGGTATTTGAATTGACAGATTTTGAGTTTCGGATTTGGAGGTCACAAGTTGTGACCTCCAAATTTAAATCGCACCCAGTTTTTTCCCGACCTTCCTGAATTTATCAAGGGCAAAACCTATTTGCTCCATCGAATGCGCGGCGCTGATCTGCACCCTGATGCGGGATTTGCCTTTGGGTACGACAGGATAATAGAAACCAATCACATAGATACCCTCCTCGAGCAGTTCATTGGCAAACTCCTGCGATAATTTAGCATCGTTGGGCAGATGTCCGAAAAGAACCGGAACGATGGGATGGATGCCGGGCACAATTCTGAAACCTGCCTGCTCCATTCCTTTGCGGAAGAGCTGGGTGTTTTCAAAAAGTTTATCCCTGAGCGCCGTTGTTTCCGAGAGCATGGTCAATACCTCGAGGGTGGCGCCGGTGATGGCCGGGGCGAGGGTATTGGAAAAGAGGTATGGCCGCGAGCGCTGGCGGAGAATTTCAACGATCTCCTTTTTGGCTGATAAACAGCCTCCTGAGGCGCCTCCCAGGGCCTTTCCAAAGGTGGTAGAGATGATATCAACCCGGCCCTGCGCGTTGCAATGTTCGATGGTTCCCCTGCCTGTTTTACCGACAAATCCGGTGGCATGTGAATCATCGACCATTACCAGTGCGTTATATTTATCAGCCAGATCGCAGATTTTATCAATCTTGGCGATAATTCCATCCATGGAAAAAACCCCGTCGGTTACAATCAGCTTGAACCGGGCCTCCCCGGCATCCTGTAAAACCTCCTCCAGGTCATCCATGTCGTTGTTCTTGTAGCGAAAGCGCTGTGCTTTGCACAAACGCACCCCATCGATGATGGAGGCATGGTTCAATTCGTCCGAAATGATCGCATCCTGCTCGCCGAGCAACGGCTCAAATACGCCACCATTTGCATCAAAGGCCGAAGAGTAGAGAATGGTATCTTCCATGCCAAGAAATTCGCTCAGCTTTGCCTCCAGGTCTTTATGAACTTTTTGTGTTCCGCAGATAAACCTCACCGATGACATGCCGAAACCATACCGGAAAAAGGTGTAGTTGGCGCCCGCCATCACCCGGGGGTCATTTGACAATCCAAGGTAGTTGTTGGCACAAAAATTAAGTACTTTGTGGCCGTGATCGGTCTTTATTTCCACCCCCTGGGGTGTGACCAAAACGCGTTCTTTTTTGTATAAGCCCTCGGATATGATCGAATCGAGCTGTTTTTGAAGATGTTGCTGAAATTTTCCGTACATGGTTGTCTTTTTGATGAACTGGCGGCAAAATTAGGAAATTACCCGGAATCAAGTACCAATGAATTCGTTTTCATCCCGAATCTTCCTGGAATGGATGAACTAATAGTCGTAAATTTGCTAAAAAACAAATACGTATTTTATGGAAAACTTTATAGCATACAACCCAACCACCCTGCATTTCGGAAAAAACATCCTGACATCACTGGGTACAACATTAAAAGAATACGGCAACCGTGTGTTGCTGGTATATGGAAAAGGATCAGTAAAGAAAAGCGGTCTGTATGACCGTATCATGGATGGCCTGAAAATGGAAGGTTTTGAAGTGTCTGAATATGGGGGCATCAAGTCGAACCCGGTAATCGAAGATGTGGATGCCGCGGCAGCCATTGGACGGGAGCACCATGTTGATGTGATTCTGGCCATTGGAGGCGGGAGCGTTATCGATTCATCTAAAATCATTTCGGTGGCCATTCCTGTGCAGAACCCCGGCTGGGATTTTTTTACCGGCAAAGCCAAAGCCACAAAGGCCATTCCCATTGTCGCAATTCTCACACTCGCGGCAACAGGTACAGAGATGAACCCTTTTGCCGTTGTTTCCAACCATGCGCTGGGACAAAAATCGGCCTTCGGCTCTCCCCTCACCTTTCCGAAACATTCGTTTCTTGATCCCGGATTGACCCTTACTGTTCCGCGCGATTACACAGCTTATGGCGTTGCCGACCTCATTGCCCACTGTTTCGAGGCATGGTTCGGCATCGGCGAAACCACCCTTACCGACCGGTTTGTCATCTCCATCGTTAAAGAGGCGATGGAATTCGGCCCGAAATTAATGGGTGATTTGCATAATTATGACTATCGGGAGCGAATCATGTTCGCCGCCACCATGGCCCTGAATGGCATGACCATGTATGGGAGGTCGACGGGCGATTGGGGCGTACACAGCGCAGGGCATTGCCTGTCGCTGCTTTATGATGTACCTCACGGAGCCTCTCTCACAATTGTTTATCCCGCATGGATGCGCCATTTCAAAGGCCAGATCGGCGACCGCATTGCACAGCTCGGGTCTGCTTTATTTGATGAAAAACTCACGGACGTCGAATCGATTGATCGCATCGAAGCGTTTTTTAAATCACTCGGCTGCCCGACAAGGTTGTCGGATATGAACATTCCGGGCGAACCCGGTGAAGCGCTGTTTCAATCGATGGTACACACCAAAGTTAATGGCGGCCATATGAAGATGCAGGAGGAGGATTATCGGGCTTTGATAGGGTTGTATTTGTAAATACCTCACCCCCCTGACCACATCTCCCAAACAGAGACAAATACCTCACCCCCCTGACCCCCTCTCCGGACGGAGAGGGGGCCGGGGGGTGAGGTATTCCTCTCCGGGCGGAGAGGGCTTTTTTTTGGGGTGAGGTATATATCATATTTCAAAAGGTTTAATCATGCCGTTTATCAAGACAAGTTACCGGAATGATTTTTATTATGTCGCAACGAAAGAACTGATTGAATTTGCAAAAGAACTCCGGCAAAGACAGACGTAAGCCGAAAAAGTGCTGTGGAAAGCTTTGCGAAATAAAAAGTTCTCTGATGTTAACCCGACTTGCACCCCAAGCTTCGGAACTTAGCCTGTGCCAGGTGGTTC